>JAJPJU010000361.1 GCA_021324035.1 Spartobacteria bacterium
GCGGGATGTTGGCGCCGAACGATTCACCCGCGTGAGCAAACGACAAGTCGTTCCGCGCGATTCTGGATTCTTGATTCTTGATGCTGGATGAGGAGACACCATTGCGGAATGCGGATTGCGGATTGCGGATTGCTTCTTCATTTAGCGTTTCGCACTTCGCACTTCGCGATTGCTTCCCGTTTTCTCGGATCGCGATGAACTCCATTTCCGGAGTGATGATGCCGCGGCGCGCGTATGCGAGCTGAGTTACGGCGCCCGATTTTGCGCGCAACGGACGGCGATTCGCCGCCAACTTCTTAATTCTTAATTCATCCTTCTTACTTCCGTTGGCATCTCCACTTGTTCCGTTCCCGCCCTCCGACTTGGACGTTGGACGTTGGACGTTGGGCGTTGGACGTTTTCTTCCAGTCTCAGCGTGCTTCTCGGATAAATAGCCATCGTCGATCGGTTGAACTTTTCTTCCCTCGATTTGTTCAACATCACCGCGCGCAGTAATCCAGTCGCGCCGCAACGGTGAAAGTCCGCGCGTCACATTAACATCCACGCTCGGATCGCCCCAGGGACCACTGGTGTCGTAAACGCGGACCGGTTCGTTGACCTCGAGAACAGGCGAGCCGCCTGGGGTCCCCATTGCTTTGGTGGGCGAGAGAGAAATTTCGCGGAACGGGACGCGGAGATCAGGATGCAAAGTGCCGGCAACGTAGACGCGTTTGCTATTAGGCATCGCATCGTCGTTGCCAGCTGGTTGAGAGGTTGAGGAGTTGAGCTGTTGAGACTTAGCGTCGGACGAGACGGAGCTCGTCCCTTCATTGTTTCCGTTCTTCGTGTCCATTCGTGTCCTTCGTGGTTAGAGCTTCACGAAAAAGCACGGATGATCTCCCTGCGTCGGCATTACCCGCATCAGGTTCAAGGGGTCGTCCTTTTTGCGCTTATTAATGCTGAACGTTTCAACACTCGCAATCGTCGGACCTCTCAGCCATCCGGCTCCCCCGCTTCTCCGCTTACGCTAAGGCAAAATTAAAAAGGAGAAAGTAGAAATTGCGGTTGCAGGCGAGGACGCCTGCCACCACAGAAACTCTCTGCGTTCTCTGCGAACTCTGCTGTAAAGGATTAGGTCGCCGCTACTTCGTCGCTGCTTCTGCTTTGACGTTGGTGTGGAAAATCGCCATCCACTGGCCGTTTTCTTCTTTCCAAACGGTGCCGCAATTATAAGTGCCGCCCAGATCCTGGCCGTCATACGTGCCCTCGAGCTTCACGGTATAAGTAGTCACGATCACGTCCTTCTCATCCGAAAACGAAGTGAAATCGCCAATGGTGAACGATTTCATGTCCCATTTCCCCATATCGGACATTTCTTTTGCCATGTCGGACATGCCTTCGGCGTAAACGCCTTTGAAGTCTTTATCGACAACCTTTTTGAAATCGTCGGCCTTCTTGTCCTTAAACGCCTGCCAGGCGGCGGTTTCTTTCGCTTTGATGGCGTCCGTGTTCGGGGTCGTGGCAAAGGAAACGGCAATTCCCGCCAATAATAGTGCAACTGTGTAACTCAGTGATTTTTTCATAGATTTGTTAGGCGCAACCGTACGCCCGTCTCACAACAACGCAATGCCAATCGCTGCGCCGTTAATCGTTACTTGTTATTGGTTAATAGGAAGTTCCGGCGGTTCTGCGCCGCCGAGTCCTGATAACCAATAACCGATAGCGAGAATCGCGAGCGTTACTGGACAAGCCTGGTCGTCTCGCGATTGTTGTCAGATGAAATCGCTGTTCGTTTCGCTTCTAACTTTCGCAATTGCGCTCGGCTTGCAGGCGCAGACCGAGCCGGATAAGACGCCGCCCACTAAAAAGCCGAAGGTGGGAGATACAAAGGCCGCGAAAAATCCTGCGCCGATGCCGAGCAGCGGCAGTAAAGGCGGTGACGCGACTGCCCAGGCGAAAGCAGATGAAAATGCAAAACCGATCGACCAGACGAATTTCGACACGTCAGTGAAGCCGTCGGGCGATTTCTTCCAGTACGCGAACGGCGGTTGGATCAAGCGCGCGCAAATTCCGCCGGACCAAACCCGCTGGGGCAGTTTCAACATGTTGATCGAGCGCAACAACGACGCGTTGCACCAGATCGCGGAGAAGGCGGCCAAGACGAAGTCGACGGATCCGACAGTGCAAAAGGTCGGCGATTATTACGCCAGCGGCATGGACGAGAAAACGATCGAAGCGATGAAGACGAAGCCGTTGCAGGATGAGCTCGCGAAAATCGACGGCATGAAAGATCGCAACGACGTGCTGAAGGAGATCGCGCATCTGCACCTGATCGGCGTCAACGTGCTGTTCAATTTTGGATCGGGTCAGGATGACAAGGACAGCACCCGGGAGATCGCGCAAGCGCTTCAGGGCGGACTTGGAATGCCGGACCGCGATTATTACACCAAGACGGACGATGCTTCGAAGAAGCTTCGGGACGAGTACGAGGCGCACGTGACCAAAATGTTGAGTTTGCTGGGCGAGCCGGCAGCCAAAGCGGGCGAAGACGCGAAGAAAATCATGGGCTTGGAAACTTCGCTGGCACAGGCGTCCCGGACCCGGGTGGAATTGCGCGACCCCCAAAAAAATTATAATAAAATGGCGCAGGACGAATTCCAGAAGCTCACGCCCGACTGGAACTGGGGCGATTACTTCACCGGAATCGGCCTAACGAATCCGGGCGACATCGACGTGCATCAGCCGGATTTCTTCAAGGCGATGAATACTGCGTTCACCTCCACGCCGATCGACGGCTGGAAAACGTATCTGCGCTGGCATTTGATAAATGCTGCTGCCTCCGCCCTCTCCAACGACTTCGTGAACGAAGACTTCAATTTCAGCGAAAAGACATTACGTGGAACCCAGCAAATCAAGCCTCGCTGGAAACGAGTTATCAGTTCCGAGAACGGCGAAATCGGCGAGGCGCTCGGCAAACTCTATGTGGATCAATATTTTCCGCCGGCCGCAAAAGCCCGCGCCCTGGAACTGATTAACAACTTGAAGGAGGCGCTGGCCGACCGGATCAAGTCGCTCGAGTGGATGGATGAGACCACGAAACAAAAAGCGCTCGAGAAACTCGCAGCGTTCCAGGTGAAGATCGGTTATCCGGAAAAGTGGCGCGATTATTCGACGCTGATGATCGACCGCGGCCCGTTTGTGTTGAACGAGCTGCGCTCCGAAACGTTTGAAGCGAAGCGCGAGCTGAACAAAATCGGCAAACCGGTCGATCGCACGGAATGGGGCATGACGCCGCCCACCGTGAACGCGTATTACAACCCGAAAATGAACGAGATCGTTTTTCCAGCCGGCATTTTGCAGCCGCCGTTCTTTTTCGCGAACGCTGACGACGCGGTGAACTACGGCGGGATCGGTTGCGTGATCGGACATGAAATGACGCACGGTTTCGACGATCAGGGCCGGCAGTACGACAAGGTCGGCAATTTGACCGATTGGTGGACGAAAGAATCCGCCGACGCTTACGAAAAGCGCCGCCAAGCGGTAGTCGATCAATACAATGAATACGAAGGATTGCCGGGTCTGCACGTCAATGGCGAACTGACCCAAGGCGAAAACATCGCGGACATCGGCGGAGTGAAGATCGCTTATGCCGCATTGCAAAAGGCGCTCGATAAACATCCCGAGCAGCGCAATCAGAAGATCGACGGCTTTACGCCGGAGCAACGCTTCTTCCTAGCGTTCGCCGGAATTTGGCGATCGAAGATTCGCGACGAAGAACAAAAGCTCCGGCTGAACACGGACCCGCATTCACCGGGACATTTTCGGGTGAATGGACCGTTGTCGGATCTGCCGGAGTTTCAGAAAGCGTTCAATATTCCGGATGGGTCGCCAATGGTCCGCGCTGCGGATAAGCGCGTGAATATTTGGTAAGAGGACGGAGCTGGGAGGTAGGGGGCGAGCAGCGACTAATCTTTCGCCACCTTGCCGCCCCAGGAGATGATCTTCGCTTTGGCGCCGGCGGCTTCGGCTTCCTTGATGTCGCCGGCGCGATTGTA
The DNA here is from genome assembly GCA_021324035.1 of Spartobacteria bacterium. Classification (GTDB taxonomy): domain Bacteria; phylum Verrucomicrobiota; class Verrucomicrobiia; order Chthoniobacterales; family UBA10450; genus AV40. The sequence continues at coordinate 4,035 of JAJPJU010000361.1, forward strand.
AAACAGCGAAAGACTGGTCCAGCCGATCTGATCGTTCGGCTTTAACTCCACCGCTTTTTTGCCGGCTTCGATCGCTTCGTTGAACCGCCCAACTTTCATCAACGCCATGCCAAGCGCGTGCCAGCCGTCGAAGAAAGCTGGGTCAAGCTCGACGCACTGGCGGTATTTCGCTATCGCGTTGTCGAGCTCACCGATGGCGAGATCGCCATTGGCGTCATCGAAAATTTCATCGCGCGAAGGCATCAGACACGAATTACACGAATTATACGAACAGGAAAGGCAAAGACGAAGCCGCAGGCATTAGACACGAATTACACGAATTAACACGAACGGGAATGGCACAGTCAAACCGCAGAAGAAATCAGCTTCGTGAAAATTCGTGAAATTCGTGTCTAGCTTCGGACAAGGCCGGCACTACGTTGGCAATCGCGCAGCCATTCCTCGAACACGTATTCGCGCGCGGCCTTGAGATAACGGTCCTCAAACTTCGCTTTCGCTTCAGCGTACTTCGCCGGGTCCGGCGGTTCGCGTTTTTCCAGGACTACGATCAAGCCGCCATCGATCCAGGGAGTGAAGTCGCTCACGTCCCCGGGTTGTAACTGGCCTGCGACATTCTTGATGATCATCATGTCGGTTGGCTCGCTCTTTTTCTGGTCAGGACTTTTGTCCATCTCGTCGGCCAGAACAAACGGCTCAACTTTTTCAGCTTTCAGATTGCCGGCCTTGGCCAGGACAGATTGAAGCGGCTGACCCGCTTTCAACCCATCGCGCAATGTTTCCACCGCCTTGCGTCCGTTGGTCATCGCCATTTCCCGTGCGCGCTCGTTTTTTATTGCGTCAGTAACCTTCGGTTTCGCCTCATCAAAGTTCAGCGGACGCGCTTCGATCGATGCGACCAGATGCACGATGGCAAAACCATCGGCAGTTTGAACAGGGTCGCTGGTCGGCTCCTGCTGGCTCACACTGAACGCGGCGGTGTTCAGTTGTGGATCGGATTTCAGTTTAGGATCGGGCTCAGAGGAGGAGAATTCACCAGTCGTTTCAACCGGCAGATTAAACTTTGCCGCGATTTGATGAAAATCGGCGCCCTTTTCGAGTAACGCTTGCGAAACGTCATCGGCTCGATCGGAGAGTTTTTGAAGCGCATCGATTCGTTCCTTGTCTTTTAACTTTTTCTGATCATCGGTCAGCGCCAGCCGGACAAACTCGACCTTGCGTTTTGGCTCGGTCTTAAGTTCGAACTTGTGGCGGTCGTAATATTTTTTGATGTCGTCATCGCTAATTTTGATGTCCTTGAACAGGTCGCTGGTCTTAAGGCGAATCACGCTGACGAAATTTTTACCGTAAAGCTCCTCATAATTGGACTTCGCTTCGCTCTCCGGCATCGACACTGACGAGCCAACCAGGTCCTTGATCCGTTTGAGATTGAGTTCATCGCGGGCGATTTCGCGCAGCTGCTCGTCAGTGAATCCCATCGACGGAAGATTTCTCGTCACCTGATCGTACTTAGCCGGGTCAAAACCTGATGTGCCCTGAAGGCCTGGAAATCTCCTGACCGCTTCTACAATTTCCGAATCGGCGGGCTCAATTCCCAGACTGTCGGCTTCGTGTCGAAGCACGAGCAAGTTCGTAACGAACGTGGTCGCTTTTTGACTAAACTCTCCGGTCCCGGGA
>JAJPJU010000356.1 GCA_021324035.1 Spartobacteria bacterium
GATGACAAAGATGGAGGAATTAATTCACCATTTCATCGTCGTGACGGAAGGGTTGGACGCGCCGCCGGGCGAAGTTTATTTCGCGGCCGAAAACCCCAAGGGTGAACTCGGCTTTTACATCAACAGCCGCGGCGGCGGAGTGCCTTATCGTTTGAAGATCCGTGCGCCGTCATTTGTGAACCTCAGCATTCTTCCGGAGCTGCTGCCCGGCTGCATGCTGGCCGATGTGACCGCGGTCCTCGGTAGTCTGGACTTTGTCATGGGCGAATGCGACAGATGAATTCAACAATGACGAAGCACGAATTTCGAATGCCGAGCTGGCGACGTATTTTGCGTCTCTCGCTCATACTCCTGCTCATGCTGTTGATCTCCTGCGCGGGCCGCCGCCTCACCAAGGCGAACGTCGACGAAGTCGCCGAAGGAATGTCGAAGAAGCAGGTTGAATCCATACTTGGGCCGCCCAGCGAGCTCGATAACAAGGATTTCCTGATTTTGAAAAAGACGACTTACCTTTACCGCCAGGGCAAAGATACGGTCACCATCGTTTTCAAGGACGACAAGGTCGTAGAGAAACAAAGCACATTAACCGATTAATTTTTCGCGAGTGGACTCACACGTTCCGGCTGAGTTAGAGCGAAAAATGGACGAAGCGATCGCGCATTACCCGCGCGAGCAGAAACGCAGCGCTTCGCTTCCATTGCTGCATCTTTGGCAGGAACATTTCGGTTTTATCAGCGAAGAAGCTGTGACCTGGATCGCGGCCAAGCTTGGCTTGCAACCGATCAACATTTTCGAATTGGTGAGTTTTTATCCAATGCTGCGCGAGAAACGCGCCGGCAAAACTCACATCCGGGTTTGCCGAACATTGAGCTGCGCCATGGCCGGGAGTTACCAGGTGATGAAAAACGTCTGCGCCGCGACCGGGATTCAACGCAAAAATCATGGCGAGCCGATTTCGGTCAGCAACGATGGAAATTACAGCGTCGAATTCGTGGAATGCCTGGCCAGCTGTGGAACCGCACCGGTCTGCATGGTGAATGATGAGCTTCATGAAAACGTCGACCCAAATACGGCTGCCGAGCGTTTTCTGAATCAAACACCGAACTTTAAAGTTTTAACTACTCCTCATCCGCTGGAACGACGGATCGTTTTCAAAAATATCGGCCGCCCGGATTGGAACACCGACATCGACAGTTATCTCGAAGCCGGCGGTTACCAGGACTTGCGCAAGGCGCTCAAAATGTCGCGCACCGATATCGTCAACGAAGTGAAAACGTCGGGCTTGCGCGGCCGCGGCGGCGCCGGATTTCCGTGCGGAGTCAAATGGAGCTTCATCAAGCCGGACGAACAGAAGCCGGTTTACCTCATCTGCAATGCAGACGAATCGGAGCCTGGCACGTTCAAAGATCGTTACATCGTTCACGAAGATCCGCACCAGTTGCTCGAGGGAATCGCAATTTCGTGTTATGCCATCAATGCCCGGACGGCGTACATATATATAAGAGGCGAATTCCCGGAAGGCGCCAGAATCCTGGAACGGGCGATCGAGGAAGCGCACAAGCACAAGTTTCTCGGCAACAACATTCTCGGCTCCCGATTCAATCTCGAGGTCTACGTTCATCGCGGGGCTGGTGCTTACATTTGCGGTGAAGAAACCGGCTTGATCGAGTCGCTCGAAGGCAAACGGGCGTATCCACGAATTAAACCGCCTTATTTTCCGGCCGTACTCGGTCTCTACATGTCGCCGACGATCGTCAATAACGTCGAAACCTTGTGTGCGGTGAAACACATCGTCGCCATGGGCGGCGCCAAATACGCGCAGCTCGGCCGGCCAAACAACACCGGCACGCGTATTGTTTGCGTGAGCGGTGATGTTCAACGCCCCGGGTATTTCGAAATCGAAGTCGGCGCCGTAACCATGGGGCAGTTGATTTACGATTTGGCCGGCGGTTTGAAGTGGGGCCGGAGATTGAAAGCGGTAATTCCCGGCGGCAGTTCAGCCAAAGTCCTGCGGGCCGACGAGCGCTTCAAGATCAAACAAAAGCAGCCGGACGGCTCGACGATCGAACAGGAGATGACGATTGACGAATTGACGATGGATTTCGATACCCTCGCTGCCGCGGGATCGATGGCCGGCTCCGGCGGCGTGATTGTCCTCGACGATTCGCGCGACATGGTTTGGGTTCTTAACAATATCAACGAATTCTATGCCCATGAGTCGTGCGGGCAGTGCACCCCGTGCCGTGAAGGCTCGTTGTGGATGAAAAAAATCACCGACCGCATGCTCAAAGGAGGCGGCGTGACCGAAGATCCGCGCACCCTCAAAACCATCGGCGACAACATTGCCGGCCGCACCATTTGCGCATTTGGCGAAGCCTGCGCCTGGCCGACCCAGAGTTTCGTCGAAAAATTTCCGGAAGAATTTGCCACCCGGGCGCGGAAGCCCGTTCCGCCACCGCTTCCACCAGAATGCACCCCGCAGGAGCTGGAGGGACGCGACCGAATTCCTACCAGCCCCCTCGCCCACGATCCCGGCTGGGAAAAAGCCGGCGCGGATTCGGTGATTTAATATGTCTCAGGAAAGCAGGAACGCAGGAAAAGATTTGCGCGATTCAGGGATAACGGATGGCATTATCGGTGCGGCAATTGTCGTGCATCGAGAGCTAGGGCCAGGCTTCATCGAATCAGTATACGAACAAGCGATTGCGGTCGAATTTGCGCTCCGCGGAATTGCATTTATTCGCCAACATCCGGTTCCGCTTTTTTATCGGGATCACCAGATTGGCGAACATCGGTTGGACTTCTTAGTCGAAAACAAAATCGTGGTCGAGCTTAAGGCGATCGACTCACTCGAAAAGGTCCATTTCGCAATTGTTCGCAGTTATCTTAAAGCAACTGGATTGGCCGACGATCTCATTCTGAATTTCTCGAGCATGCCGCTTACAGTGAAACGCGAGTGCCGGACCTCCAGCAATGAATTCCTGCGTTCCTGCTTTCCTTAGCTATGTCTGATCTACCATTGTTTAACGTCCAAATCGACGGGGTATGGCATCAGTTCAAGAAAGGGACGCGCGTGATCGAAGCTTGCGCGCAAGTCGGTGTTTACGTTCCCCGGTATTGTTATCACCCGAAACTGAGTTCGCCGGGAAATTGTCGAATGTGTTTGATCGAAATGGGCATGCCGCGCATGGGCCCGGATCGAAAACCGGAGCTCGGCGCGGACGGCAAGCCGGTCATCAACTGGATGCCGCGCCCGCAAATTTGTTGCGCCCAGGACGTCGCCGAAGGAATGGGCGTTCGCACCAATTCGCCGCTCGCGCAGGAATGTCGCAAAGGCGTGATGGAATTTTTACTGATCAATCATCCGCTCGATTGTCCAATCTGCGATCAAGCCGGGGAATGCGACCTGCAGGAATTCAGCGTTGAGTACGGCAATGCGGACTCACGTTTTCTTGAAAACAAAGTCAAGAAGCCAAAAAACGTGGAGCTCGGGCCGCGTGTTACACTGGACGACGAGCGTTGCATTCTATGTTCGCGCTGCATTCGGTTCTGCAACGAAATTGCGCATGACGACGTGCTCGGGTTTGTCGATCGCGGAAGTCACACTGTTCTCACCGCCCATCCGGATAAACGTCTCGAAAACAATTACTCGCTTAATACGGTTGATATTTGTCCGGTTGGCGCGCTGACCTCGAGCGATTTCCGTTTCAAAATGCGCGTCTGGTTCTTGAAAGAAACCAAAAGCATTTGCACCAGCTGCGCGACAGGCTGCAACACGATCATTGGCACTCGGGAAGACATTGTTTATCGCCAAACGCCCCGTCAAAACGATCATGTGAACTCGTGCTGGATGTGCGATTACGGCCGGCTCAATTTCAAATATCTCGAAGCAGAGAACCGGATTCTCGATCCTCAAATTCGAACCGGACAGAGGCTCGCTCCCACTGATTGGAAAAACGCAATCACCCAGGCAGCGTTGCAGTTGCGACAATACGGCGGCGAAAACATCGCAATCATCGCTTCCGGTCGAATGACCAACGAAGAACTCTGGCTCACGCGAAAAATTGCCGACTTCCTCGGCATCCGTCACATCGATATCGTGCCTCGCCGCGACGAGGGCGACGATATCCTGCTCAGTCCGTATCGCAATCCGAACCGGGTCGGCGCACGGTTGATTCTTGATTTGAAGTCAGAGCCGGGCGCAACCCTTCAGACTATCGTTAGGAACGTGAACGCCGGTGAAATTCGCGCGTTGCTGGTTCTCGGAGAAAACCCGACGAACATTGGAATCTCTGGAGAACAACTGGGAAATCTTACCGCATTTGTTGCGATCGACATTTTGTCGAATGCTGCAACCGAACACGCCACTTTGGTTTTGCCCGGAGCCGGTTTCGCCGAAAAGCGCGGCTCGATGATCAATGGCCATGGCCGGCTCCAACGTTTGAATCGCGCGGTTCGCCCGCCCGGTAACGCGCGGGACGATTGGGAAATCTTGCGCGATCTGCTGCAAGCGATCGGCGGCAGCAACGGACTTTATTCAATCGACGATGTTTTTCGACAAATGAGCGCGGAAATCCCGCAATTCGAGAATTTGACGTTGACCAAAATCGGCGACCTCGGTGTGCACGTTTTGAATGTCGAAGAATCGCCATACGCGCCGGTCGATCCGAAAGCGAAGGACATCGAACGCGCGGAGAAGAAACGTCCGCCGGGGAGATAGGATCGAATGGATTACTTTTTCATCGCGACATCGATCGCAAAAATAGTGGGATTGCTCGGCTTCGTGCTCGGTTTGATGAATTACGCGGTTTACGCGGAGCGCCGGGTCAGCGCGCTGATGCAGGATCGCCTCGGTCCAAACCGCGTCGGCTTTGCCGGATTACTCCAACCGATCGCGGACGCCGGAAAATTTCTGCTCAAGGAACAATTCACTCCGGCGCACGTAAACAAGTTTTACTATTTCCTGGCGCCGTGCCTGGCGATGATTCCGGCGGTCATCACAATTTCGGTGGTCCCATTTGGCAGCACATTGTTCGGCGTGCCGATGGTAATCGCCGATATCAACGTCGGCATTTTGTTTGTATTCGCGATCGCTTCGCTGGGTGTTTACGGAATTGTGCTCGCCGGCTGGGCGTCCAATTCGAAATACCCGTTTCTCGGCGGCGTTCGTTCGAGTTCGCAAATGATTTCCTACGAACTTTCGCTCGGACTGGCGGTCATCCCGATTTTCATGCTGGTCGGAAATTTGCGGCTGACTAGCGTTGTTCAGTATCAAATCGATCACGGCTGGTTGATTGCGCCGTTTGCCGGCGATTGGACCAATCTCGGCAGATGGCTACTGGCGATTCCGATGCTCATTTCGTTCGTCGTATTCTTGATCGCGATTCTGGCCGAGACAAACCGGCTTCCGTTCGATTTGCCCGAAGCGGAACAGGAGCTGGCCGGCGGTTACCACACTGAATACGCCTCGATGAAATTCGGCCTGTTTTTCCTTGGCGAATACATCGCGATGATCACCGGGTCGGCGATTATTGTGACCCTGTTTCTCGGCGCCTGGTACTTTCCGGGAATCCCGGACGGTTCGCACGGCTGGATCTTCGGGCTGATCAATATTGCAGTTTTCTTTACCAAAGTCTGCGCGCTCATTTTTTTATTCATGTGGGTCCGCTGGACTCTGCCGCGATTTCGATGGGATCAATTGATGCGGCTGGGCTGGCTTTTCTTTTTCGAGATCGCGCTGGTGAACATTTTCCTCGTGGCGATCATCATTGCTTACTTTCCATCGTAAACTAGACAGGATTAACAAGATTAAGAGGATTTGGACGCTGAAAAATGAAAGCTGATGAAGTTGCTCTCCTCCGTCGAATTAATCCTGTAAATCCTGTCTAGAAACAATCATGGCGATCACGGTTCCACGACCAAATTTGAACTGGCGCGAGCGGTTGTATTTGCCCGCGATAGCCGCGGGGCTGGCCATCACCATCAAGCATTTCATGAACATGATCTTCGGCCGGACCAAGGTGACGATGGAATATCCGGAGGAAAAATGGGACTCGAATTTGCCTGACTATTATCGCGGCGCACCCGCGCTCGTTCGGGATACCGATGGTCGCGTCCGGTGCGTTGCCTGCCAGCTTTGCGAGTTCATCTGTCCGCCACGCGCAATCAAAATTGCTCCGGGCGAGATTTCAAAGACCGATCGATTCGCAAAAGTCGAAAAATTTCCGGAGGCGTTCGATATCGACATGATCCGCTGCATTTACTGCGGGATGTGTGAAGAGGTTTGTCCCGAACAGGCGATTTATTTGCGAAAAGATTACGCCATTACCGGGTTCACTCGCGAAGACATGGTGCATCACAAGGACAAACTTCTCGAGATTGGGGGCGTGATGCATGGCGTCGTCCTGAAATGGAACAAAAAGAAATGAGGCCCGGTTTCAAATTGCAGATTTCAAATTTCAAATTGGAACCTCTCTCCTTGAAACAATTTTCAATCTTCAATCTTCGATCTTCAATTTTGTGATCTCGCCATTTCTATTTTGGACATTCGCGCTGCTGATGCTGATTTTCGGCGCGGCCGTCATCATCAATCGCAATCCGGTCGCGAGCGCGCTCAGCCTGGTCGTTTCTTTTCTCGGTCTCGCTGCGCTCTTTACGATGCTCAACGCCTACTTCATCGGAGTCATTCAGGTTCTCGTCTATGCCGGCGCCATCATGGTCTTGTTTCTCTTCATTATCATGCTCCTCGATCTCCGCGCCGAAGAACTGCGAAAGATCAATTGGATCGCGTCCGCCGGTGGCGTTGCGGTCGCGTTGGCGTTGTTCGTTCAGATTTTTGCCGTAGTAGAAAGATTGCCGGCCGCCAAACAGGCATTCCCGGAGTTGCCGAGATCGACAACGGATGATGTGCATCGCATCGGCTTGTCACTTTTTACGAATTATACCCTGCCATTTCAGGTCATCGGTATCGTCATTCTGATCGCGACGGTGGGCGTGATTGTGCTGAGCCGGCGCGAAACTCGTTAACATGATTACGCTCGGGCACTATCTCATTGTCAGCGGCGTCTTGTTCACGATCGGATTTGCCGGAGTAATGGTGCGTCGCAACCTCATCATCATTTTGATGTCGCTCGAGCTGATGTTGAACGCGGCCAATCTCTCGCTCGTGGCGTTTTCGCGTTTTCATGTCGATGCGGCCGGCACGCCGAATTACAGCGCCCAGGTTTTTGTTTTTTTCATCATCACGGTCGCGGCCGCCGAAGTCGCCGTCGGTCTTGCCATCGTGGTCGCGCTCTTTCGCTTGCGGCAAACGACCCATGTTGAAGACATCACCAATCTGAAATTCTAAGAATCCGCGAAAAACGCGAAATGACGCCAAAGAACATAACATCAGACCTGATTCTCAAGGAGGAATGCTATTCGATCGTTGGCGCGTGCTTTGAAGTTTATAAAAACAAAGGATGCGGTTTTCACGAGCCGGTCTATCAGGAGTGTCTCGCTATCGAATTCGAGCATTGCCAGATCCCGGCAATCGCCCTGCCAGGATTGTCACTGGAGTATCGCGGACAAATTCTAGGTCAGAAGTTTTTTCCCGATTTTGTCTGTTACGCAAAAATCGTTGTCGAACTCAAAGCTGTAACTGAGTTGTGTGACGAACATCGCGCGCAAGTCTTGAATTATCTGAAAGCCGGAAATTTCGAACTGGGTCTGCTGATCAATTTTGGTCATTACCCGAAACTTCAATACGAACGCTTTGCGAACACACGGCAGGTGAAGGGATCCGATGAGCCGATTTATTTGTAAACTTTTAGCGTCTTTTCGCGTGTTTAGCGGATGTAAATGAATTTCACGACTAATAGCTCGCTTCCGTGGCTGATTTTGGGGCTGCCGCTTACCTCGGCGGTCATTATCACGTTGTTCACGCGCCGTTCAAAAAAGTTAAGCGCGGCGATCTCGATCCTGGCGGTAGTGGGAAGTTTCGTTTGTAGCTGCCTCGTTTTCACACGAGTCGACATCTCGGCGCCGGAATTCACCTGGCTTGATATTCGCGGCACGCTGCAAATCCCGATCGGCTTTGTTCTGGACGATCTGAGCCGTCTCATGCTTCTCATCGTGTCCGGGGTTGGATCGCTGATTCACATCTATTCGTTAGGCTACATGCGCGACGACGCCGGGAAGTCGCGTTACTTCGCCGGTTTGTCGCTCTTCATGTTCGCGATGCTTGGAATCGTTCTGGCGAACAATTTCGTGATGCTTTTCATTTTTTGGGAACTGGTCGGATTCACCTCCTATGTGTTGATTGGCCACTGGTTCGAGCGGGACGCCGCGGCCGAGGCCGGCAAGAAAGCATTCATCACCACACGCATTGGAGATTTCGGATTCATGATCGGGATCCTCATGATCTGGATCGCGAGCGGCTCCGTCGTTTTTGACGACATCGTGGCCCACTTGTCGAAAATTACCAGTAATCCGAATTATCTGACGGTTGCGGCACTCTTGATTTTTTGCGGCGCGGTGGGCAAGTCCGCGCAGTTTCCGCTGCACGTTTGGTTGCCGGACGCGATGGAAGGTCCGACTCCAGTTTCGGCGTTGATTCACGCGGCAACGATGGTGGCAGCCGGCGTTTATCTTTTGGTTCGCGTGGCATTTCTGATTCAAGCATCCCAAACCGCGCTCCTCGTTATTGCCTGGATCGGAACGATCACGGCCCTGCTCGGCGCGCTGATGGCAACGCAACAATCCGACATCAAGAAGATTCTCGCTTACTCCACGATCTCACAGCTCGGTTACATGGTGATGGCGGTGGGACTGACTTCAAACGAAGCGGCGATGTTTCACCTTTTCACGCATGCTTTTTTTAAAGCACTTTTGTTTCTCGCCGCCGGATCAATCATTGTCAGCCTGCATCACGAGCAAAATATTTGGCGAATGGGCGGCCTGGCGCGAAATCTGAAGGTAACGTTCGCCACGTTTTTCGTCGGCGCGCTGGCTTTGATTGGGTGTCCGCCGTTTAGCGGATTTTTCAGCAAGGATGCAATCCTCGC
>JAJPJU010000337.1 GCA_021324035.1 Spartobacteria bacterium
CCCTTTGGCAAGAAGGTGAACGATCTTCCGAACAAATTTTTTCAATCATTTAAGAAAATCTTCGGCGGAAAGTAGCGGACGCACATGGCTCGAGATTACGAATTTGTTCAGGTGGATGTGTTTACCCGGACATCGTTGGCCGGAAATCCACTGGCAGTGTTTGGCGAGGCGCGCGGATTGAGTGATGAAGAAATGCAATCACTAGCGCGCGAGATGAATTTGTCAGAAACAACTTTCATTCTTCCGCGCGAACCGGAGGTCGAAACGAAGGAAGGAATAAGAGTTCGCATCTTCACGATCTCAGAAGAATTGCCCTTCGCCGGGCATCCAACTCTCGGTACGGCGCTTTATCTCTATGCATCGCGCGGGCATTCCGAACAGATCGTGCTCGATTTGAATGTCGGAAAAGTACCGGTGCGGTTCACGCCGGATTCAGCCAATGGAAAGTCGAATCGGGTGGACGGGAAAATTTTTGGCGAAATGCGTCAGCGCGATCCGGAGTTCGGGCGCAGTTTCTCTCGTGATGACGTTGCGCGAGCGATCGGTATCGACCCGAATGAGATTTCTTCGGAGTGGCCTTGCCAGGTCGTTTCAACCGGGTTGCCGTTCGCGATCGTTCCAATTCGCGACCTGGAAGCGCTGACGAGGCTCAATCCGGATCTCAATCGCGCGACCCAATTTCTCGAAGGAACCGGCGCTCGGTTCTTCTATTTCATGTGCCGCGAAGCGGCCGGAAAGATGCGGGCGCGCATGTTCTTTTACGGCGGAGAAGATCCGGCCACGGGATCCGCCGCCGGTTGCGCGGCAGCCTGGATGGCGAACCACGGGGTGGCGAAATCGGATGAGCGGATGATTATTTGGCAAGGCGTGGAAGCGGGCCGGCCGAGCGAAATTTTCGTTCGCGCGAATCGCAACGGCGATCGTGTTACCAACGTGCGCGTCGGCGGCTATGCGGCCGAGATCTTGCGCGGAACCGTTACACTCATCTGCCATCGAATATGAATCGCGGCGCAATGCATGAGCAGTCGTAGTCGAGGGCCGCGTCCGGCTTAGCTCAATGCTACGGCGTTCGCGCCGCGAGAGAAAAGCGGGTGAAGGGAATCGAACCCTCGTGTGCAGCTTGGGAAGCTGCCATTCTACCATTGAATTACACCCGCAATAAAGGCAGTGAATAGTGACGAGTGATGAGTGAAAAGTCAAAGACCTGCGCAGGCCTCGCGTTTTCACTGCCACGAAATCACGTCGCCAGAGCCCGTGTAGGAATTCGCGTTTCCCGGCTCAACGCCGCCGCCGCCGAGGACACCGTTCTTTCCCAACGACCAAGCAATGACGCCCTGACGCAGATCATAACTTGAATTCGGATCACCACCCGCACTGCCGTCCGTGTACGGGTTATTGACTACATTATCATAATTGGCGTCGAGGCGAACTGCATACACCGAACTCCAAGGATCATGGAATTGGCCATCGCTTCCAATTTTTCCTTTTGGGCTTGCCTGACTCCCATCCTCGGGCGGCGAAATGAAGACAATCAGTCGTGTATTTAGCGTCCCACTTTTGGCGCGAAGTTCATCGAATAGGGCTTTGCTAGAGGTTGATCCGTCGCCATAGGTTGCGTCCGCGCCACTCACGGTGGTCGGATACCTTCCATACTCAGTATAAAACGCGTTCACCGCAGTTACGATCTGGGTGAGATCGTTTTTGCCCTGCACTTTTTTTGCGCGCTCGAGAACGGATTGAACCGCGGGAAACAACAAACCCGCCAAAACCACGATGATTGCGATCACGACGAGCAATTCGAGCAGTGTAAAGCCGTGGCGATTGCGATCTTGCACGTGTGCCATTGAATCATGGCGTCGCCCACTTGTCACTGGTCACATGTCACTCGTCACTGTTTTTCTCACCACTTTTTCATTTGCTCGGGAAATGGGCACTGCGCGCAATCCGAATCATCCTGCAAACAAAAATCTTCATAGATCTGCAAAAGGGCCTGCTGATGCGCGATCGTGCGGATGAAATTGCGGCGGCGCGGATCATCGCCAAATAAACGCGTGGCGGCGACCTCGACGCGGCGATTGGTCAGACGAGCTGGTAATTTCGCGTAGTCCGGCCAGACGTCGTGATCTTCGGTGCGCCAAAATGGAAAAATCACATTCGCGAGAATTTCCGCGGCGCGAGATTGACCAATCAGCGCCATCGGCTCTTTGGATGGAACTGCGGCGAAGGTATAGCGCAGTTCCCAAAATGGATGATGAAGGGTTTCGAGGAAATTTTCGACGGTCTTGGGTGATCGCTTGTTCAGGGACCGCCGTAATCCTGGCCATTCCCGGGCAATGATTGCCAAGGCAGCAAGCCGGCGGTGAGGATGATTGGCCGGACGCGTTGAGGTAAGTTTCCAAATCTTCGCCGGCACGATCAATCGTTGCATTTCATCGCGATGCGGCCACCAACGGTCCCAGAGTTCGCGCACATAATTACGGACGCGCTTTTTATAAACGGCGAGGTCGGGAGCTTCCAGAAATCCGGCAAGCCCAAACAGAATCGCTTCGGCGTCGTCCAGACTGTCTCGCAGCGATTTCAACGGCGCGCGCTGCGCAATTAATGTGAACGGCAATTTGTTTTCCTTGTAACCAAGTGCGGCGGCGATTTCCTGAAAAAGCGCCGCATCGCGTCCGTGGTTTTCGATTTTGGCTCGAATTCGCGCGGCTTTCTTTTCCAATCGAAATCGCGCGGCCGCCTCGAGCACGCTTCGAATCCGTTCTTCCGGCAAATCCTTGAGTGGCGCCTGACAGCGCCCGGGCCGGGCGAGCGGAATGTTAGCGCTGAACGCTTCCGGCAAAATGGCCGGGTCGATGCGGATTTGCGGCACGTTGCGGTGCGACTTTGTCCGGGTGAAAAATTCGCGCTCGCTCTTGTCGACGAACACGTGAAGCACCGTTTCTTCGAACGCTGGATTAGTGGCGTGCCCGTGTAAGTCCCAGTTTCGATCGACCAGATCGATTTCGATGCTGCCGCGAATTGGCTGACCACCGTTCACGCTGATGGCTGCGTCTGAGAAATCCGGGCCTGCTTCCCGATTCCAGGTGCCGAATTAAACGATCTCAATCTGGTTTCCTCGCGTGGAAACGAACCTGCGGCCGAACTCGCCGGCAAACCATCGCGCCTGAAGTTCGAGCTCGTTAGGTATTCGAAGCGGCAGAAAAAGCGCGCGATCACGGACTCGGGTCGAGCCCAGAATCTGAGCGTAACGTCGTTCTGCCGGGGGAACTGTCATGACGACAGCGCGCAGTATCTGCGAAACCCGGACGTTTTGGCAACTTTGTTTGGAAATCCCGAAACTATCGCGTCCCGGCTGGTTCGAGCGTCGATTCGACACTCGCCGGACGACGATGGCCAACGCGATCGCGGAGATCCTCAACGATCTGTTCGACTTCGTCCGCGCTGGGTCGCGGAAAAAGAAACAAGTACGGACTGCTTTTGCCCGAAATAGGCGCGATGATAAGATTTTCGGAAAGGAATTGGGGCTGGCGAGCCACGGACATTCCTTCAAGGTCAATTGCTTTGATCACGGGACGCCGGCCTTTGCGCGCGACAAAAAGAAGCTTCTGCGGCTCTTCCTGCATGGCGACGAGCGCGCCGAAAAGGTTTGCCGCAATTTTTCCGCCGCGTCCGCTCAAACAAGGCGCTGCCCAGGCGGTAGTTCCACTCAAAACGTCTTGTTTGCTGAAAACTTCGGCAAGTTCGCGAGGCAAAACAATTGGCAACTTAGCGGGCGCGCTAAAATAGGCGGGGCCATTCAACTTTTTCCACGCCAGCCAAATCTTCGCCTTCATCGCGCGCAGAATTCTTGGCGCGAAATAAAAGAACGCCGCCATGGCAACGGCGAAGATCGATAACGCGACGATCGGGTTGTGGTAAATCAACGCCAGTCCCCCGACCACGGCTACATCTTCGCCGACACTAAGAGCGATATTCGAAAATGGTTCGGGTGACGCGTTGGCGGTCAATCGCGTCGCCGACTTTGCGGTGTGACTGGCGAGACTGGTGCCGCCGGCCAGCAATCCGACAATCACGCCGAAAACCGGATCGGGATGGCCGAGCACTTGAATGGCAAGGAAAGCGCCGCCGATGGGTCGAATCACGGTGTGGACCGCGTCCCAGATCGAATCGACCCAGGGGATTTTGTCCGCGAAAAATTCGAGCACATAGAAAGCGCCCGCGAGGGCGATGATCCAGGGATTGGCCAGGATTTCGAGCGATTGGTATTGAGGGGCGAGGGTGATCCAGTGAAAATGAATCGCCAGACCGGTAGCGAAGACGGTCAGATACAAGTTGATCCCGGCGAGCGCAGCCAGGCCGAGCGCGACAGCCAGAAGATTCAGTTGTTCCATAAGGCTAAATATATGACGGAGTTAGGATTTCCCAACTTAGACAGGGCAGCTCTTTTAACGTTGTAACATTTGTAACGCTTTTAACTTCGCTCATAATCTGCCCATGCTCGACATTCGTTTAATTCGCGAAAAGCCCGACTTCGTGCGCGAACGCATCGCCACCCGCGGCGGTGACGATGCCGGCAAAATCGACGAATTGCTCAAAGTCGATGGCGAGCGCCGGAAGGTTGAGACCGAACTGCAACAATTGCAGGCCGATCGCAACCGGTTGAGCAAAGAGATCGGTGCAAAGAAATCCCGCAAAGAAGCTACCGACGATCTGGAAAAACAGGTGCGCAAGATTGGCGAGCAAGCCGCCGGGTTGGACGAGCGCGCCGCAAAATTGGACAACGATCAACGGAATCTCCTCCTGGAAATTCCAAATCTACCGCACGCGACCGTTCCAGTTGGAAAAGACGCGACTGCAAACAAGGTGGTGCGCGAGTGGGGGAGCAAACCGCAATTTTCCGGGAAGCCGGCCGATCATGTCGCCCTCGGCGAGAAACTGAAAATTCTCGATCTGGAACGGGCGACCAAATTGAGCGGAAGCGGATTTATTTGTTTCACCGGCGCCGGCGCCAGGCTCGAGCGGGCGTTGATCAATTTCATGATCGACCTCCACACGCGCGATCATGGCTACACCGAGGTCAGTCCGCCGTTTTTAGTCCGACGCGATTGCATGGTCGGCACAAGCCAACTGCCGAAGTTCGAAGAAGACATGTACAAAATCGAGGCCGAGGAATTGTTTCTGGCGCCGACCGCCGAGGTTCCGGTAACAAATCTTCATCGCGAAGAGATTCTCGCGGTTAACGATCTTCCGAAAAAATTTGTCGCATACACTCCATGTTTCCGGCGTGAGGCCGGATCAGCCGGACGCGAAACGCGTGGCATCATTCGGGTTCATCAGTTCGACAAGGTCGAGATGGTGAAAGTTACAACCGCCGGAAAATCCTACGAAGAGCTCGAATCGCTGGTCGCGGATGCCGAGAAAGTTCTTCAACTTCTCGGGCTGCATTATCGAGTGATCGAGCTTTGCACCGGAGATCTTGGATTTGGTTCGGCGAAGACCTACGACATTGAAGTGTGGTCGCCGGGCCAAAACGCCTACCTCGAAGTGTCGAGCTGCTCGAACTTTGAGGATTATCAGGCGCGCCGGATGAATCTTCGCTACAAGGACGCCGACGCGAAGAATAAGTTCGCACATACTTTGAATGGTTCCGGTCTGGCTTTGCCGAGACTGTTTGCCGCTTTGGTTGAAACGTTTCAGCAATCAGACGGCTCGATCCGGATTCCCGAGAAGCTACAGCCTTATTTCGGTGCGGATAAGATCACTCACTAATCCACACGAATTAACACGAAGGGTTGTCTGAATTTGGCTCGACGCGGTTACAAAAGATCGAGCTGGGCGCGTTCCTGCTCGGAAATATTTTTGTCGGCTTCCGAGGGAAGCGGTAAATCGTAGCCGAGTCGCTGGGCCAGACGCTGCGCTGTCTCGGGCGCGAAGCCTTCAAAATGATTACTCACGAACGCCCAGACGTTGCGGACTTCGCCAAGGTGGCGCTCGATCTTTAAAGCCCAACTTTCCAACGCGGCTTCCCGTTTCCAGATAAGCTTGTCGTAGCGATGGACGAATTTTCCCTTGCCGTCGTACTTCGTCGCGTAATCTCCGAGCAACCGCAGATAAATGAAATCGGTGGTCTGGGGCAGAAATTCAAATGGCGCGAGGTTACGCTCGTTTAGCGGACTGGTGTCGGCCCAGACCCAGCTGACCCGGCAATTCTCGAGCAACCGAATAATTTGCGGGCGATGCCAGCCGGGATTTCGAAACTCAACGGCAAAACGAAAATCCTTCGGAAGTTGGACGAGAAATTTGCGGAGAACTTGTCGTCCATCTTTTGGGGTAAACGATGGCGGCAATTGAATCAGCACGACCTGCAGCTTCGATTCGAGCGGCTCGACCGCCCGCAGAAACGCATTGAGCTCGGCCGAGCAGTCGCGCAACCGGCAAACATGCGTGATTTCGCGGGGCAGTTTGCAGCTGA
>JAJPJU010000252.1 GCA_021324035.1 Spartobacteria bacterium
GTGCAGACACACTTCAGCACCGGTCACCTCGTTGTGGCCGGAAGCGACACGAAAAATCCCTACGGGAAATGGCTGGTAGCGATGAACAAACTGTCGGCCGGCCGCCATATCAACGTCGGCCCTTCGCAGCCGGAGTCGAGCCAGTTGATCGACATCAGTGGGGATAAAATGAAGATGGTCGCCGAATCCTACACTGATCCGGAGCCTCACTTCGCCCAGATTCTGAAAGTGAGCGAGATTCAGCCGACCGAAATCCTGCCAAAAGACGACAACAAAAATCCGGATGCCGTGTGGGACAAAGATGGGACCGGGGTCACCCGGAATGGCACTCAGGTCGTAGCCAAGCTCACGGCCATTCGCAGCCATTTCACGCCGGACCGGATCGACGCCCAGGTCGGGGACGATCTGACGGTGCATGTAACCAACGTCGAACAGACGCGCGATATGATTCATGGGTTCGGATTGGTCGAACACAACATCAACATGGTGATGGATCCCGGCGAAACGAAAACGTTCCACATCAAACTGACCAAGTCCGGAGTCTATCCGTTTTACTGCACGAACTTTTGTTCGGCGTTACACCAGGAAATGCAGGGATATCTTGTAGTCTGGAAGGCAGGCGAAGGCCCGACCGCGGCGGAGGCCGCCACCACGGCCCAGAAGTGATCTGAAGAGCGGGGCCGAAAACATTCTTCGGCCCCGCAACAAAAAGGTAGATCGGTATGGTTCAAAAAGTTTCAGGATTTCTCCGGCACGAGTTTCGGTTCTTACACAAACCGCTCAACGTTTGGTCGCGACTTTTCCTGCTGGCAGCTGCGGTCACGATTGTGGTGTCGCTTTTTTTCCCGCTCTGGAAAATGCATTTGGTTGCGCCTCAATACTCTGACGGTCTCGATCTCTATATTTTTCCCTACAAGATTGAAGGCGGCGGGCTCCATGGCCAGCACCTGAAAGAAATTAACAATCTTAACCATTACATAGGGATGAAACCGCTCGAGGAGGCCGACTTTTTGGAGATGCGGTGGATGCCGTTCGTTTTCGGGCTCATCACTTTAATGACCCTGCGCTCGGTCGTTTTCGGGGAGATGAGCAACGTGGTCGATCTGTTTGCGGTCTATTCTTACTTCGGAACGTTTTCGATCGCGTCGTTTTGGTATCGTCTTTATACCTACGGGCACAATCTCGATCCCCACGCACCGGTTCACATTCAGCCGTTTACGCCCTACCTGATCGGGGTGAAACAAATCGCGAACTTCCGCGAGTTCAGTTACCCGCAGGCCGGCGCTTATCTACTTTGCGTTTCGGTCCTGCTGATTTTGCTAGCGGGCTGGTTCTCGCGAAAGGAACAAGCAGTGTGATCACGCGACTCTTTTGTTTGGGGAGCGCAGGCCGCTGGCCTGCTGGCGATGGCGGCTGGCCATCGCGAGCTTTGAAACGATTGTTTCGGCGAGCCGCCGAAACTGGCACGCGAGCCGCGGGCGCTGCCCGGATTGGCGCGATCACGTTTTGTTTGATGCTCAACGTCCAGGCGGCCTCGCTCCAAGAGCGCGTCGATGCGGCGGCATCGGGTGAGACGATCCGACTGGAAGCCGGTATCCATGCAGGATCGATTGTGATTAAAAAATCGCTGACCCTGATCGGCGAGCCTGGCGCTGAGATCCGCGGAGACGGAACCGGTAACGTGGTCACGATCGCAGGCGATGACGTGACACTCGCGGGAGTGCGCGTAACTGGATCGGGTTTGCGATTATCTGATGATAACGCTGCGGTTTTCGTGACCGGTAACCGGGCCACGATCCGCGATTGCATCATCGCCGACTCGTTGCACGGAGCTTATTTAAAGAAAATCTCCGGTGCGCAAATCCTGAACAATCGAATTCGCGGAAAGACAACCCTGCTCGCATCGACCGAGCCGGTGGAGAAGGGGATCGGCAGGAGCAGTGAGAATTGCGACACGACCCTGGTGGCTAATCGCCGCGGCAACGGGATTCATCAATGGAACTGCGAAAACAATTTGATTCGCGGAAATAATATCAGCGATACCCGTGACGGAATCTATTTTTCGTTTACCAACAACTCGCGGGTTGAACAGAACCTGATTCATCATGTTCGTTACGGGCTCCATTACATGTATTCGGATGGAAATGTTTTCGAGGGCAACACCTTCACTGAAAATGCAGCCGGTGCGGCGATTATGTTCTCGAAAAACCTGATCATCCGCGGGAATCGTTTTATCAGCAATCGCGGCCACCGCGCCTACGGACTGATCTTTCAATCGTCTGACCGCAGCCGGCTGGAACAAAACGAGATCGACCAGAACGCGGTTGGTCTCTCTTTTAATCAATGCAACGCCAACCTCGTCTTCGGCAATCGGGTCACGAACAATTACATTGGTCTGCGCATCGGCTCGAATTCGGATGAAAACCGATTCACCGAAAACGTCTTTGCCAAGAATCTGCATCCGGTTGAGACCGGCGGCTCCGATGTTTCGGAGACACGCTGGAACGTAAACGGCGTGGGCAACTTCTGGGACGGCGCCGTCGAGCTGGATTTGAATGGCGATGGAATAAACGATCTGCCCCATCGCGAGATCGATCTGTTTGGCGTTCTTCGTCGTGATTTTCCGGCAATCGCATTTCTATCCGACAGTCCCGCGCTGAGGCTTCTGCGGTTTGCTCACGAACGCGCGGCGTTGCCGGGCGTCAATGTAATTGAAGATCGCGCATCGCTGACCTCGCAATTTTGGAAAGTCCGGGCGCAGCAACTGAACAAAAGAGCTTCGAAACAATGATCGCGATCGAGCATTTGAGAAAGTCTTATGGACGGAAGGAAGTCCTCCGCGACATGTCGATTCATGCCCCCTCCGGGCAGATCACAATGCTGGTCGGTCCAAACGGCGCCGGCAAGACGACTACGGTCAAGATTTTGGCAGGACTCGTTAGGCCAAATGGCGGCGTGGCTCGGGTTCAGTCGTTTGATGTTGCGCGGGATCGCATTAAAGCGCAGCGCGCGGTGTCGTATTTGCCGCAGCGCCCGGATTTTCATCCGCGCTTGAGTTGCGTCGAGATCCTGCGTTTTTACGCGAGACTGCGTGGAGTTAGTCTGTCTCGCTGCGAAGCGATGCTGGACGTCGCCGGCCTTCGAGATGTTGCGACCGTCAGGGCCGGAGAACTTTCCGGCGGCACCCGGCAACGGCTCGGACTGGCGCTGCTTCTTTTACCGGATGCGCCCGTGCTATTGCTGGACGAACCGGGTTTAAGTCTCGACCCAGGCTGGCGAAAACGACTTCAAGATGCGCTCCGATTTGAGGCCGAGCGGGGTAAAACAATTCTGCTTACGACCCACCTGGTGGCGGAATGGAACAAGGTCGCTCATCGCTGCCTGCTCTGCTGCGACGGACAGATCGAGCGTGAGCTCGATCCGCAAAATTTACCGAACGACTTCGAATTGCTCGAACCCGTGCCGGCCAATCCGATTCAGATGAACCATGGACTACGCTCTATCGCTATTTGAATTCAATGCCGTTTGCGCCGTTCTCGCGCGGGAACTTCGCGCGGCACTGATCAACCGCTATTTCCAAATCTTCGCCGCGCTGTCGCTCTGTGGCGGATTGGCGACCGCAATTTTCAGTGAGGACGCGAAAGCGGTGGCGTTTTTCGTCGTGCAAATGGCGCTGTATCTGGTTTCCCTTTTTGCGCTGCTCGCGGGCGTCAGCAGCGCTCAAGGCGAGCGCAGCGAATGGCAGCTGATGTTCGCGCAACCAGTGCCGCGCGCGACTTATGTGTTCTCCAAATTCATCGGCTACTTCCTGATCATCGTGGCGGTGCTGCTTCTGCTTTTTCTTCCGGCAGCCTTTGTTGGCTCGCGGGTGTCGACAATCGCGGTGTTGTATTTCGAAACCCTGTTGCTGGCGGCGGTTTTTCTATCGCTTGGTCTGCTGGCTGGCTTTTTGGCGCGTGACCGGGCACAAGCGCTCATTATTGCAGTGACCGCATGGCTATTGATGCTGGTCGGTTTCGATCTTTTCGGCCTGCTCGCGGCCAGATTGGAGATTGTTCAACGGGTCCCCGACCTGTGGCTCTCCGTTTTGATGTTGAATCCGCTGGACGCATTTCGGATCGACGCGCTGTTTTCGCTTGAGCAAATTCCAGCCGAAGCTGCCAGCAAAACACCACTTGCCGAATGGTGGATCGCGCACACCGGACTTTGGTTCATCTTGATCGCGGCCCTTTGGTCGGCGGCGTGTCTCGCCATCGCGTCACGTTTTCTAAATCGATTCGAAGAATGATGGTTATGCCGCCCAAATTCAAAACCCTCGATGTCCGGCCGATCCTGAATGCGGGCGGAGAACCGTTCGCCAAAATTCGCGAAAGCATCGACGGCCTTGGCGCCAATGAGGGCCTTTCCGTGATCGCGCCATTCCTGCCGTCGCCATTAATTGAAAAACTTGGGAGCGAAGGTTTTCAATCCCGAGTCGAGCGTCAGATTGGAGACGGCTGGGTCGTTCATTTCTGGCGCGATGGCGATTGATTGGTCGACGTGAAGCGGTCGAAGTTCATCACCCTTGCCGCAGCCGAGCCATTCCGAATCTTCTTTCCGCTTGGATTGTTGCTGGGTTCGATCGGGGTCGCGCTTTGGCCGTTGTTTGTCTGGCATCAGATTAGTTTTTACCCGCGGGATGCTCACTTGCGTTTAATGATCGAAGGATTAATGGGCTCGTTCATCATCGGCTTTCTCGGCACCGCCGGACCGCGTTTGCTCGATGCGCCGCCGTTTCGGCGGATCGAGACGTTTTTGCTTCTCGCCGGTCAGCTCATCGCGGCGGCGTTACATCTCAATCGGGAACGAAACGCGGGCGACGTCGTCTTTGTGGTCACGCTGATTCTGTTTCTCGGCTTTGTCGGAAGTCGCGCCCGTTCCCGCCAGGATCTACCGCCCCCTAATTTTGTGCTGGTGATTCTTGGATTTGTTAACGCGATTGTCGGGATCGTTTTGATCTTTGCTGCCCGACATGTGGCTAGCGGCGCTTTTCTGGATCAGTTCGGATTGCTTCTGCTCAATCAAGGCATCGTCCTTTTTCCAATTCTAGGCGTCGGTGCGTTTTTCTTCCCCAAGCTGCTCGGCGGTGGAAAACCGGGACCGGCCGACTTGAATATCGCGATGTTGCTTTGGAGGAAACGCGCTCTGCTCGCCGCGCTGACCGGGGTTGTCTTGTGGATTTCGTTTGCGCTGGAAGCGGCGGAATGGACCCGCACGTCCGCCATCGTTCGCGGCTCAACCGTTTTGTTTTACTTCGCGTTTCAAGGTCACTTGTTCGAAAAGCCGAGCGGACCGCCGTTTCTGGCCCATTGTTTTCGATTCGGCGGCGTGTTGCTGATTCTGGCGCTATTTTTTCCCGCAATCCTGCCGACCTTTCGGATTGCCAACCTTCATCTGGCGTTCATTGGCGGATTCACGATCATTCTGTTTACGGTCAGCACCCGGGTGGTCCTCGGCCATAGTGGCCAGGCCCATTTATTTCAAAAGCGTTTGCGGTTCCTAATCAGAGCGCTCGTCTTATTGATTGTTGCAATGCTTTCGCGGGTGGCCGCCGACTTTGTTCTGCCGGCGCGAAATACTCATCTGATTTACGCGGCGTTGATCTGGCTCGCTGCCGCGATGGTCTGGGCCTGGGCGCTTCTGCCGAAGTTGTGGTTAAGCGAAGAAGAATAGATTTTGCGGGACGATTAGGAGCCGCGGCGATATTTTGCCGGAATGCCGATTGAAGCGGGTAAGGTCAGGCAGCTTGTAATCGAAAATACAATTCGAGGCTGCCAGCTTTTTGTGGGCCTTCCGGCCAATGATGTGTCGGCGATTGCCGCCTTCATCGTTCCGAAACATCTCGGGAAAGGTGATTATCTTTTTCGGGAAGGCGATCGAAGCGAAGGATTTTATGTTGTGCAGAAGGGCGCGATCAATGTCCATCGGGTTGGCGCCGGCGGAAAAGAGCAGGTGATTCACGTTTTCCGGCCAATTGAATCTTTTGCCGAAGCGACATTGGCGACCGAGGGCGGCTATCCCGGCGACGCGCGTGCCACTGAAGCCAGTACGGTTTTGCTGGTGCCGAAAAGAGACTTCATCGATCTCTTGCGGAACCGGCCGGAGCTTTCGTTGCGGATGCTCGGTTCGATGAGTCAACATCTTCGGGTGATTGTCGGTTTGCTCGACGATCTCACCCTGAAGGACATCGAGACGCGGCTGGCCAATTGGCTCTTGAAACAATGTCCCCGGCCAGTTGGCAACGGCGCGGTTGAGATCAAATTGGACCGCACGAAACGGGTGCTCGCAGCCGAGATGGGAATCACCAGCGAGACCCTGTCCCGGACCTTGGCAAAATTTCGCGATCAGAAATTGCTCCGGGTCTCGGGTAAGACGATTGTGATCACGCAGCCGCGCAAATTGGATGCGCTGTTGCGAAAACATTTGGGGGAAGTTTAACGATGCGAGGAATTCACGGTCACCAACTGCCGAGCGGCGACAAGGCGTCAGAGTCCGGTATGAAAACGATCTGGCGCGTTTTCCGCTACTTGCGACGCTATCCGTTTCTGGCGTCTGGAATGTTGGCGTGCGCGATCGTGGGGACCTTGATGGTGCTGGTGTTTCCGTACGTGACCAAAGACGTTCTGGACGTCGTCATCAGGCAGCATCATCCGGAGAAATTGATCCCGTTGGCCGTGCTCGCAGTGCTGGCGGCGCTGGTCCAAAACGGACTGAACTCGGTGCGACTCATCCTAAACAACACCTTCGAACAAAAAGTGATTTTCGATCTTCGGAGCGATCTTTACTCGCACATCCAATTGTTGCCGCTGCGGTGGTTCGATAATCGTGCTACCGGCGATTTGATGACCCGATTGTTGGAAGATGTCACGTCGGTCGAGCGCGTTTTGATCGACGGCATCGAACAAGGCGTCATGGCCATTCTCCAGATCATCGTCGTGTTCGCGATCATGTGTTACATCAGTTTCAAACTGACTTTGTTTGCGCTTAGTCCGGTTCCGTTTCTGGCCGGCGGCGCGCTTTGGTACACGCTGACTGCGCATCGCCGCTATCGATTGCAACGGCGGGCCGCTTCGGCGATGAACGCGCTGCTCCACGACAATCTCTCCGGTATCCGTCAGATCCGGAGTTTTGCTCGGGAAGAAGACGAGCATCGCCGATTTAACCGGGTCAGCGACGAACTGCGTCGCGCGACTCTCATCGTGATGAAAGTCTGGGCGGCCTACAATCCCTCGATGTATTTAATCGGCACGCTCGGCGTCATCGTTACCGTATTGGTTGGAACGCAAGCCGTTCTCGCGGGGTCAATGCAGCTTGGCGCGCTCGTCGCGTTTCTGTTGCTGACCGGTTACCTGTATGAGCCGGTCGGAAAACTGCATCAGTTGAATCAGTTGCTTCAGGCCGGACGCGCCGCGGGGGAGCGCGTTTTCGAAATCATGGACGAAGCGATTGAGCCCGGCTGGCGCACTGTAGCCGGCGACACCGGCACCGCGATCAACGATCGCGGCTACAAGACTCAGATCCTAGGCGACGTTCGTTATGAAGACGTCAGCTTCAGTTACAGTTCCGGCGGCCAATCCGCGCTCAATCACGTCACATTTCATGCGCATCCCGGCCAAACCATTGCGCTCGTGGGGACGACCGGAGCGGGCAAATCAACTTTGGTGAACCTGCTGGTGCGCTTTTATGAATTCGATAGCGGCGAGATATTGATCGACGGCAAACCGGTTCGCGATTACGACCTGCGCTCGTTGCGCGAATCGATCGGCGTCGTGACCCAGGAAAGTTTTCTGTTCAACGGCACGATTCGCGAGAACCTGCTGATGGGGCGGCCTGATGCGAAAGACGCCGATCTGTGGCGATCGGTCGACGCGGCGAACGCGCGTGGCTTCATCGAACGATTGCCGGAGAAGTTGGACAGCGTGGTCGGCGAGCGCGGCGTGAAATTGAGCGTCGGCGAAAAGCAGCGGCTGTCGATCGCGCGGGCGTTGTTGAAAGACCCGCCGATTCTGATTCTGGACGAAGCCACTGCCAGCGTGGACACAACCACCGAGCGCCTGATCCAGGAAGCGCTCGAACACTTAATGGCGAACCGGACGTCGATTGTGATTGCGCACCGGCTTTCAACGATTGTTCACGCCGATCAAATTCTGGTCCTCGACCGTGGCCGGATTATTGAGCGCGGGACTCATGCGGAGTTGATTGCGCGTGGCGGCAAGTATGCGCGGTTATGCGAACAAAGTTTACTCGAATCGCCGCGCGACAGTGATGACGTCGCGGATGAATTGGCGACAGCAGAGATCGAATCGCCGGACGAGGAAGTTTCTACCGCGCCGGAGCCTTAGCGAAGGCGGGCCGATTTACGCGTCAGGCGCCGTG
This sequence comes from Spartobacteria bacterium, assembly GCA_021324035.1. Taxonomy (GTDB): domain Bacteria; phylum Verrucomicrobiota; class Verrucomicrobiia; order Chthoniobacterales; family UBA10450; genus AV40. The sequence goes on from JAJPJU010000252.1 coordinate 8,416, forward strand.
CGGTTCAACAATTCGTTATATTTCTGCTCGAGCGCGGCGTAACGCTCGTCAGCTTCTCTGAGGGCACGACGTTCGTCGCGCAAACTTTGTTCCAAATCCCGGATGCGCTCCTGGAGGCGGATCGAGATTCCGGATGCGACGGGTTCGTTCGATTGGTTGAGTGCAACTTTCGAGTTCGCCGCAGTTTTGAAAAGTACAGGCATGTCGCCGATCTGGCGCCGTGTTCCATCGCAGGTGTTAATCACGAATGTTTCGGCGTTAACATCGCCGAGTTGAATGAACTCCTGAATCGCGCCGACCGTGGTTGGTCCGTAATAATGTTCGCTCGTCACTTCGACCAGCCAATCCATCGCAAGTTGGGCGATCATTGGTGGTTTCAACCA
>JAJPJU010000161.1 GCA_021324035.1 Spartobacteria bacterium
AACAGGACGCGATTCACCAAAAATCCGGGACTGTCCCGCACCACCACCGGCACTTTTGCAATCTGCCGCACGAAGGCCAGCGAATGTTCCCTGGTGACATCGGACGTTTCCTTCGCAATCACGACCTCGACCAGCTTCATCCGGCTAACCGGATTGAAAAAATGCAAACCGATCACGTGATCGGGCGACACAGTGCATCCACCCAGCTGAGTGACCGGCAACGCGGAAGTGTTGGTGGCCACAATTGTCTTCGGCCCGGCCTGCATCGACAACTCGCGGAAAATTTCTTTTTTGATTTCCATCTTCTCCGACGCAGCCTCGATGATGAACTCGACGTCGCGCAGTTCCATCGGCGCGGTTGACGCGACAATTCGAGAACGGCCCTGTTTTGCTTTGTCCTCAGTCATCAACCCGCGCTTCACCGCATCGCCGTAAGTCTTTTCAATGTTAGCCAGACCGCGGTCGAGCAATTCGCGATTTATGTCGCGCAAAATGACCGTGACGCCGCGCGAACTCAGCCATTGGGCAATGCCCGAACCCATCACTCCCGCGCCAATCACCGCGGCATGCGCGACTTTGGGAAATTCCGTTTTCGAGGTCCCTTTCTTGTACTTCTCGGCCAGGAAAAAATTTCGGATCAGGTTCTGGGTCGACTCTGTTTTTCCGAGATCAACGATGGCATCGACTTCGAGCTTCAATGATTGATCCAGCGATATACCCGACGTTTTGTTGACAATCGCAAGCGCGCGCGCGGGAGCTTCATTTCCAGCTGATCGCGGCGCCGGAATCTCGTTTCCGCTTTTCTGTACTGCGGCGATCTTTCGTTTTCCTTCGCCGAGTTTCTTTCGAGCGGCTTCGAGAAGTTGTTCTCGCGGCACAATTTCGTCGACCAGGCCGAGCTTCAATGCTTCCGAAGCTGAATAAAGTTTTCCCTTCAGAATCACCTCGCTCGCCCTCTCTTCGCCAATCAGACGAGGCAGCCGCGTGCTGCCGCCCCAGGCCGGAATTAAACCCAGCGTAGTTTCCGGCAATCCAATTCGCGTCGCGGGGTCAGCCGACCCGACTCGCCAATCGCAGGCCAGGGTCACTTCGTAACCGCCACCGGCGCACGCTCCATGGATCGCAGCCACCGTTGGAATTTTCAGATCCGCGATCCGGTTGAAAACCCGCTGGCCTTCCGCGATAAACCCGCGCATTTCGCCGGTCGGCGCCTGTTTCAAAAGCGTCTTCAAGTCCGCACCGGCGATGAAAATCGATTTCTTGGCCGAGGCAATGATCAAACCCCGCAGTGAATTGTCGCGTTCGATGGCATCGACGTGTTCGCTGAGCTCCGTCATCGTCGCGGCATCGAAAATATTGGCGCCGGATTCGGGTCGATCGAAGGTCAAAACACAAACACGATCGTCACCAATTTCGCGCGAAATAAGGGTGCGTGTAGCAACCGAGGGCATTCCATTCATATAGGGTTATTTCTGGCAAATTCCAAGTGCGGAACGATTGCTCTTGCCCGGCGGGAATGTTACAAAACCCGGGCGCGCATGCGGAGGTCTTCATGGTCGGCAAACTTTTAGCACCGGAAATCAGGAGTTTTATCGATGGGCGCGATTTCAACGCCTTGCGCGAGTTGTTCACGGAATTGCCCCCGGCTGACATCGCCGAGATAATTCTCGATCTCCCTGAAGACGATCAGGTGATCATTTTCCGGGTGCTGCCTGCCGCGCTCGCGGCCGACGTTTTCGAATACATCGGCATCGAAGAACAACAGAACTTGTTGCGCGCGATGGCCCATGAACAGGTTGTCGCGATTCTGAACGAAATGTCGCCGGACGATCGGACTGCGTTGCTCGAGGAATTGCCGAGCGAAGCGGCCCGCAAATTAATCAAACTGCTGACGCCGGACGAGCGCCGCATCGCGCAATCGCTCCTCGGTTATCCCGAGGGCAGCGTCGGCCGATTGATGACGCCCGACTTCATCGCCGTTCACGAAGATTGGACTGTTCAACAGGTCCTCGACTTCGTCCGGGAATTCGGCCGGGACAGCGAAACGCTGAACGTGATCTACGTTGTCGACGATCATAATAAATTGATCGACGACGTGCGAATGCGCGAATTTCTGCTTCGTCCGCTCGATACGAAGGTCAGTGAGATTCGCGACCGGACTTTCGTTTCGCTCAAAGTCGGCGACTCCCAGCAAGACGCGCTGAATCTTTTTCGAAAATACGACCGGATCGCGTTGCCGGTGCTCGACTCCAACGGCGTGCTGGTCGGAATCGTCACCAGCGACGACATGCTCGACGTCGCTGAAGAGGAAGCGACCGAAGACATCCAAAAACTCGGCGGCTTGGAAGCTTTGGACGAGCCCTACACGACGATCCCGTTTCTGCGAATGGTCAAAAAACGCGCGACCTGGCTGATTCTTTTGTTCCTCGGCGAAATGCTCACCGCCACCGCGATGCAGGGTTACAACGGCGAAATCGAAAAGGCCGCGATCCTGGCGATGTTTTTGCCGCTGATCATTTCGAGCGGCGGAAATTCCGGCTCGCAAGCGACAACTCTGGTGATTCGGGCGATGGCACTCGGCGAATTAACTTTGCGTGATTGGCTCCGCGTGGTCGGGAAGGAATTGCGCGCCGGGATCGCGCTTGGTTTGATTCTGGGAGTGATCGGATTTTTCCGAATCAGTCTCTGGCAGTATCTCCACATCTTCAATTACGGACAATATCACTGGCTGGTGGCGATGACGGTCGGTATTGCCTTGGTCGGCGTCGTGACCTGGGGAACAATCGGCGGCGCGATGCTTCCGTTTTTGTTGCGTCGCCTCGGGCTCGACCCCGCCACGTCATCGGCCCCGTTCGTTGCAACGCTGGTCGACGTCACGGGCCTGATCATTTATTTCAACGTGGCCCTGCTGATTCTTCGCGGCACGCTGTTGTGACATGCGCGCTGTGCGCGCTCTCAACATTTCAATCTTCGCGCCGTTTAAGCCATCGAAGCAGCCATGGGCGAGGAGCGTGGGAAACGCAGAAGCATCGCCAGTCCAATGACCAACGTCGCAGTCGAGGTTCGGCGGTGCGGGATAAGTGACTGAGTAGCGATTCCAATTTTTTCACCCGACGAACCGCGGTTCGGGCCAGCAGGCGCAGGATCCGAGCCTCTCTTGATCGACACGGAAATCGCCGGGCTGAAAGATAATTAATGATTGCGCTTTCTCGCTGAAATCGAATCGCCCGCCGAATCTGCCGACGGAGTTGATGAACCCTGTGGCGCAAGGCGTGCCGGCGAGTGAAAGCCTGATTTCGAAGATCACTCTGTTCTGAACCAAGTAAGATTGGAGTGATCATTTCGGCTGAATTCGGTTGCTTAGGCTTCGAAGATACTCTATACCCCCATCCCCTATACTGAATCAACTTAGTTTTAGACCGGAAGTCTTAGTATGAAATCAAAACACATACGCCGTGGATTAGATAAACGAGCGCTCGTTGTGCGCCTCCGAAAAATTAAAGGACAGATCGAAGCGCTTGAGAAAATGATCGAGACCGACATCGATTGTTCGGACGTGCTCATGCAAGTCGTTTCAGCGCGACAAGCGTTGAAATCGTTCAGCGAGGAACTCATCGAATCGCACATGAACGAATGTATGGAAAGCGCCGGGACCCGTTCAGAAGGCCGACGTCACCTGCAGTCCCTTCTTACGGTATTGAAACGATACGCCGCAGTCTGATCCAATATGCAGGCCGTCAAACAGCCTAACGGCAATCGCACCGCCGAGTTGGTCCACGACGCGGCGGTGAAGGACGTTGCCGAGATTCTGCAACGTCTCAAAACATCACCTAACGGTTTGGGCGAAGACGAAGCGGCAGAACGATTAGAAGTCTTCGGGCCTAACGAAGTCGCCTACGAAAAGAAAGAGGGTTGGCTCCATCGACTCTACATCTCGGCGCGAAACCCCTTGGTAATTTTGCTGACGGTTCTGGCGACTTTATCCTACGCCACTGGAGACTCAGTTGCTGGCACGATCATGATGCTGATGGTGGCGCTGGGATTGTCTCTCCGCTTCATCCAGGAAACAAAGGCCGACAACGCCGCGGCCAAACTGAAGGCGATGATCACCGTCACTGCGACCGTCGTGCGCGATGGTCAGACAAAAGAGATCCCGCTTCGCGAACTTGTTCCCGGTGACATCGTGAAGCTTTGCGCCGGCGACATGGTTCCCGGTGATGTGCGACTGATCTCCGCAAAAGACCTTTTCGTCATTCAAGCCACCCTGACGGGCGAATCCTTGCCAGTCGAAAAACACGACATGCCAGATTCTCGCGAAAATGTTTCGTCGATCGAGCGCACGAATCTCTGTTTTCTAGGCACCAGCGTCGAGAGTGGTTCGGCCGCGGCCGTGATCGTCGCAACCGGTCTTCATACTTATTTCGGCAAGGTCGCTCATAGTCTGACCGGTCGCCAAGTTGACACCGCCTTCGATAAAGGCGTGAAGAAATTCACCTGGTTGATGATTCGTTTCATGCTGGTGATGGTGCCGCTGGTTTTCGCGATCAACGGCGTTACGAAGCATGACTGGAAAGAAGCGTTCTTTTTCGCGCTCGCGGTCGCAGTCGGACTGACGCCGGAAATGTTGCCGATGATCGTTTCGGTCTGTTTGTCGAAAGGCGCGCTCGCGATGTCGCGCAAGAAGGTCATCGTGAAGCGGCTCAATTCCATTCAGAACTTCGGCGCGATGAACGTGCTTTGCACCGACAAGACCGGCACGCTCACGATGGATCGCGTTATTCTCGAAATTTATTGCGACGTCTTCAAAAACGAAAACGAGGAAGTGCTACGCGACGCTTATCTCATCAGCCATTTCCAAACCGGACTGAAGAACGTGCTCGACCGCGCCGTGCTGAAACACGCCGAATTGCACGGCGAGCTTGGCATCGAAAAATATGGGAAGCTCGACGAGATTCCGTTCGATTTTTCGAGACGAATGATGTCGGTCGTCGTTGAAGGACAAAACGGCGAATGCCAATTGATGACCAAGGGCGCGCCGGAAGCGGTGTTTACCAAATGCACGCACTTCGAGAGTGAAGGCGAGATTTTTGACATGGAGCCCATTCTTGTGGGCGACCTTCTCGAACAGGTCAACAGTCTAAACGAAGACGGAATGCGGGTGCTGGCAATCGCGACAAAAAAAGTCGAAAAGCGCGCCGCTTATTCCAAGACCGATGAGTCCGACTTGGTTTTGACCGGTTACATCGCGTTTCTTGACCCGCCAAAGGAAACTGCCGCGCAAGCGATCACCGCGTTGCGCCAGCATGGGGTGACCATCAAAGTGCTCACCGGCGACAACGACCTCGTGACCCGAAAGGTTTGCAACGAAGTAGGCATCAACGCCGATAAGATTTTGCTGGGCAGACAGGTGGAATCGATGAGCGATGTCGATCTTGCCCAAGCGATGGAAACAACGGACGTCTTCGCGCGCCTGTCGCCCTCGCACAAACAGCGCGTGGTGGAAGCGCTGCAACACAAAGGCCACGTCGTGGGATTCATGGGGGACGGCATCAACGACGCGCCCGCGCTTCGCGCCGCCGACGTAGGCATCTCGGTCGATAACGCCGTCGATATCGCAAAAGAATCCGCGGACATGATTCTGCTGGAGAAAAACCTGATGATTCTGGAGGAAGGCGTGCTCGAAGGCCGCAAGGTCTTCGTCAATATCTTGAAATACATTCGGATGGGCGCGAGCTCGAACTTTGGCAACATGTTTAGCGTCATCGGCGCGAGCGCCTGGTTCCCATTCGTCCCAATGGCGCCGATTCAGGTGTTAACCAACAATCTTCTTTACGACTTTTCTCAGGTACCGATTCCAACCGACAACGTCGGCCCCCTCCAAATCGCCAAGCCGCGGCCGTGGCACATAGGTGAAATCGCCAAGTTCATCGTGTTCATTGGGCCGATCAGTTCCATTTTCGATTACACGACTTACGCGATGATGTGGTTCGTGTTCAAATGCAACCACCTCGGCCTCGCCGTACCAGCGGAATTAGCCTGGCGATTTCAGGCAACATCCGAACCCGACGCGACCTACTCGGCGGCGCTATTTCACACCGGTTGGTTCGTTGAATCGTTGATGACGCAAACGCTCATCGTTCACGTCATTCGCACGAATTTAATTCCGTTCATCCAATCGCGAGCCAGTTGGCAACTCACAACCACCACAGTCATTATCATGGCGCTCGGCGCTTACCTGCCATTTTCTCCGCTGGCCACATTCCTGGGCTTTGTTCCGTTGCCGCCGCTTTATTGGATGCTTTTGTTTTTCACACTCATTTGTTATGTCGCGCTAACTCAAATCGTGAAAGTGTGGCTGCTGAAAAAATCGTGGATCTAATGAGATCTATTGTTGGCGTCGGCCTGACGATTCTATTTCTTGCGACGACAACGCCTTTTGCGCGCGCGACCACCAAAGGTCTCAGTCAGATCGTTACGCCCGATCTGCAGGACGAAGGCGATCTTTCAACCAGTTTGCAAATCCAGGACAAGCGGATCGCGAACCCGTATGAGTTACAGGCCGAGTTAGGCCTCACGAAGTGGGCTGAAGTCGCGGTCTTCCAAGGGTTCGACCCGAATGAGGAAATTTTCGCAACCGAGATCGGCCTTCTGACGAAAGAACCTTACCTGCTTTCGATCGGATTCACCAATTGGTCGCCGCGCCAGCATGTCGATCCTCAGCCCTACGTCGAAGCCGGTTATTATTTAGAGCACAACAAATTCATCGTCGGCGGAATCCACGCCGGTTACAAAAACGAAGCGATCCTCGGGTACGCCTACGATTTCAACAAACAATGGCGGGTGCAGGTCGATTTTCAAACCGGCAAGGAGAATTCATCTACCATCGGATTCACCTGGAACATCACTCCGGATTTTCAAATGAATCCGGCGATCTATTTCGCCAATTACCATCCGGACCGAATCATGGGTTACGTGGTTTTCACCTACACATTTCATTTTTGGGGTGATAAGGGGAAAGACAAAAGCCCGAGAGACAACGATGAAAAGGCAGCCATTCCTGGCCTGGCCAAATGACCTTCCATGCTCCGAGATTTACTTCGCGGCTTGTTTCCTGATTGCGACCATCGTACTTTTTAGGTCCGCAAACAGGCTATGATCTCTATCGGCAGATTGTTCGGACACGACACCAAGTTTTACGACCTGCTGGAAGCAAGCGCGCAGCAGGCTGACACCAGCGTGCATCATCTGGTCGATTTACTGGCTAGGATCGAGAGCAAGGGTTCACCCGATCTGGCCGCGTTCGCCCAAAGCCGGCGTGAAGACAAGCGCATCACCCAGGAGCTCACCGAACAATTGACCAAGACGTTCATCACTCCGCTCGAACGCGAAGACATCCAGGCGTTGGCCGCTTCGCTCTACAAAATACCCAAGACGGTGGAGAAAATCGGCGAGCGGATGCTGATTTCTCCGCAGGACCTGCCGAAGATCACATTCGCGCGGCAAGTTGAGTTATTGGATCGAGCGGCTGAAACCGTGCTCGCGATGGTCAAACAATTGCGCAAAGGAATGAATGTCGACACTGCGCGCGAAATGAACGCGAAGCTGCAAACCATCGAAGGCGACGCTGACGACCTCGAGCTCGAGCTTTTACGCGATCTTTACCACGGCAACTACGATGCGAAGCACATCATCTTTTTGCGCGATCTCTACGAATTACTCGAAAAGGTGATCGACCGTTGTCGCGACGCCGGCAACGTCGTTCTTCAGGTCGTGCTAAAACACACCTAACCCGAGCTCCACGCCTAAACGACATGTGGCTTTTTCTCATCGTCGTCCTCGCGGCGGTCGTCTTTGAATACACCAACGGCTTTCACGACGCGGCCAACGCTATTGCCACTGTCGTATCGACGAAAGTGCTCACCCCGCGACAGGCGATCGCGATGGCGGCGTTTTTTAATTTAACCGGAGCGCTGCTTGGCGGTGCAGTCGCCACCACGGTTGGTAAAGGTTTGGTCGATACCCAGGTCGTAACCATGGGAACGGTACTGAGCGCGGTGCTCGCCGGATTCATCTGGAACATGGTCACCTGGTTCTTCGGTTTGCCGTCGAGCTCGAGTCACGCATTGATCGGCGGATTGTGCGGCGCGGCGGTCGCGACCGCGAAAGGAAACTGGTCAGTGATAAAATGGAACGAAGGACTCTGGCCAAAAGTTGTCGTGCCGATGATCACCTCCCCGGTCGCCGGTTTCATTCTCGGCGGCCTCGTGATGTTTTTGCTGTTCGTGATTCTTCAAAAACTCACGCCGTATTTCATTCACAGGTTTTTTGGGAAGGCCCAGATCCTGAGCGCAGCCTGGATGGCGCACAGCCACGGAACCAACGATGCGCAAAAAACCATGGGCATTATTACCCTGGCGCTTTTCACCGGCACTCAATCACATCAATTCGACCATCTGCCGCCGGTGCTGCAATTCTTGCATACCCCGGCGTTTATCATGCCGCTCTGGGTAAAGATTTTGTGCGCTTTCACCATGTGCGTAGGGACCGCTGCCGGTGGCTGGCGAATCATTCGCACCCTCGGCCATCGCGTTGTCCATTTACAGCCGGTCAATGGTTTCGCCGCAGAAACCAGCGCGGCGTTGATTATCCAAGTGGCGAGCCTTTACGGAATTCCGCTCTCCACCACCCACGTGATCTCAACGTCGATCATGGGCGTCGGCGCGGTAAAACGTTTCAGCGGGATGCGCTGGACGGTCGTCGAACGGATCGTCTGGGCCTGGATTTTTACTCTGCCGGCGACGGGCGTGATCGGCTACCTCTTCGAACGGCTAGTAGGATAAGAAGAATCTCTCAGGAATTCAGGAAAGCAGGAAAAGAATTTCTTTTGATTTTCCGTCCTGCTTTCCTGCATTCCTCAGAGACTTTTCGGCGGCAAGAGAAAGGTAACAATTAGAACTGTCACTCCGGACCTTCCTGCTGGCGACCTCTTCCCTCGTCACCCGTCCCTCGACACTCGTCACTTCTTGATCGCGACCCACTCGTTGCGGGCGCGGGAGTCGGCCACGGCCTGGACAACGCACATGTAGCGGACGCCATCCTCGAAACTCGGTCGCGGACGGTTGCGGCCTTTTGATTTCACCGCAGCGATGAAATCGTTTTCCACGCTCCATTCGGTGACGAGATCTTTAGGAACTGTGATCTCTTCCATTTCGCGGCCGCCGTACTTCACGCTTCGAACATGTTCGTTGGTGAAATCGTAAAGCAACGCACCGCGATCGCCGAAAATTCGCAACCGATCGTTGGGCGCGCCGGCATGGACGCCGCTAAATTCGAGCACGCCTTCGGCGCCGTTCTCGAAGACGCATAACACATTCAACATGTCGGGAATGATGACGTGATAACCGCGCCGGTCCGGGTTCAGAATTTTTCCGCGGGCATAGACGCCGGCGATATCCCCGAGCCAGCGCTGCATCACTTCCACGTAAATTCCGAGAGTGAGGACGTTAAGTCCGCTGATCTCAATCTTCTGTCGCCAGTGTGCGGGCGCTTCCGGATTCAAATATTGGCCGTTGAAACTTTGCATCCGGATGTCGTGCGGCTTGCCGATAGAATTCTCCGCGAGCAGTTTTTTGATCAACAAATCGGCGCGCATCCCGTAGGGCGGCGGACAAAGCATTGTTACCAACTCGGGAAAACGTTTCGACGCGGCTAACATTTCTTCCGCTTCGGCGAGGTCCATGGCCATGCGGGCCTGACAGAAAACGTGTTTGCCCGCTTCGAGGGCGGAGACTGTTACCGCTGAGTGCATGTAAGGCGGCGTTCCGATCCAGATGATGTCGAGGTCGGGAAGGGCCAGGAGGTCGGCCCAATTCGCCATTGGGGTCGCGCCTTTGCAATTTTCCTGACAAAACTTTTCGCTGCTCTCGTAAGTCGAGTTCGAGACGGCGACAATGTCGACCTCGGGATGCTTTTTGAGCGCCGGCAAATGGCGCCTTTTCACGATTTCCCCCGCCCCGACGATCCCGATCCGTAATTTAGATTTTTGAGTCATGTTTCTAACCACTAATTGACACGAATACACACGAATAAGGCACTTCTGTCACACCCATTTGTGTTCATTCCTGTGCATTCGTGGTCATTCCATCTGCTTGCGACTAAATCGGTTGACAAACAGGCAGGCCGCGGCATCTTGTGCGCCCTTCATTTCAAGCACCATGTCGAGAGTTTGTGATATCACCGGTTCGAAGCCCACGCGCGGCAGCATCATCCGCCGACGCGGTATGGCCAAGAAAAAGGGCGGCGTTGGCCGGCACGTGACCAAAAACGTACCGCGCTGGTTCGCACCAAATCTTCACGAGCATCGAATCTGGGTGCCGGAGTTGAGGAAATTCGTCCGGGTGCGCGTCACCGCGCGCGGATTGAAGACGATCAACAAGAACGGCGCTTACAAAGCGCTGAAAAAAGCCGGCGCGATCTAGTCCGAGCAGGACCGCCACCTAACTTCCGCCAATTTCGGCGGGTTCTTCTGTTGTAGAGGCGGTCGCCGCAACAACGTCCTGAGCCTCGTTTGTCGGTTCCGGCGATTTCTCGGGCTGCGCGCCTGCTACTACGCGTTCTTCCTTTTCGGTCGCCGATTCATTTGCCGGCGACACGGCTACCGCTACAGACGAATCTGCGGCCGGCACGGCATGTACAGATGAATCTGCGACCGGCACGGCCGCCTCTACAACTGATTCTTCTTTTGGCTTTTTCACCCGCGGCAAATCGAGCGAACCGTCGTTGAATTCGATCACGTGGCCGGCGTTGATCAGCCAAAGCAGATCGGATGCGAGCGCCAGTTTCGCTTTCTCGGCATCTTCGCCCGACGCGTCGGCAATCATTTTATCGGCGAGTTCTTTGCGGCCGATTCGCGGTTGAGCGCCGATCGCTTCCAGAATGCTGCGGACCTGGGGCGAAACTCCAGCTTCTTCATGACGAAACGGGCGCGGAAAAACCGGCGACACGAATAACATTCCTTTACGATGCCGAAAGACATGAAGGCTCACTTCGCGAAATCCTGAGGCGAGCTCCTGCATCATCGGCGACGGTGATTTCGTTTCGCGGTTCCACTCGTTTTCGATCACTTTGTTTAACACGCGATCGTGCAGGTGGCGGCTGGCGGGCCCGTCGATAACAATTTCGGAAACTGGTTTGACGATTCCCGGCAGATAATTCTTTTGGAAATGGCGCTCTGCTTCGGTCACCGACGAAAAAGTCTGGACCGGTTCCTCCCGCAACGTCGAGTAAGTCGTCACCTTCCGCGCTTCATCCTTCCATTTTTCGATCTCGGCCGGGTCGGTCACAATTTGGATCTGGCGCTGAAAATCGGAGAAACTCATCCGGCGGCTGAACCGTTGCTCGTAGAGATTTCGCAAACGCCGCTGATAATCGTGATGGTTGGTCGGCCCGAGCAGCGTCCCGCTCAGTCGCTCGCGCGCGACGTTGGTGAAATTTCCCTTAATCGGTTCGGTCTCGGTGACCTCGATCTTGTAGAACTCGGCTTGGCCAAAACGAAACGCGTTGCGCTCCAGGAAACTGCGGTCGACCGAGACCGCGCCGCTCTCGCCAAGCTGAAACAGCGGCGTTTCCGCCGGGGCGGTTAGTTTCACGTCGTGGCGCGGCGCTTTTTCGAGAAATAATCGCGCCAGCGCAAACAAAGAATAAGCGACCGTGCCGGATTTGATTTGATTGACCACGCTTTGAAATGCAGCCGCCCGCGGTAAAAATTTCACGGCGATCGGCGGCAGCGGCCGCTCAACCGGCCGATGCTGATGCTGCCGATCTTTTCGGTGTTTGCCACCGCGCAGGTCCGGGCCCGCCGGACGGTTGCCACGATCACGGTTGCCCAGGGGTCTTCGATCGTGCTGACGCGGACGATCAGGACGTTTATCTCCACCAGGACGTTGCCCAAAGTCTCGATGCGGACCGCGACCTGGCGGGCGTTGCTTGTCCCGTGGGCGTCGATCCCCGGCCCGGCGTTCAGCGCGATCTTCGCCGTCGTGTCGGGCGTAGCGTTCGGTGGGAGGAGGTTCGCTCACCCACGCCGGCAACATTTTCAGATCGACTAATTCGTCGAGATCAAGAGACGCGTCCGCCACAGTGTTCTCTACGCCAATGCGCAAATAAAACCAGTGCGTTATCGGTCTCGATTACGTAAAAAATAGGTGATTGTTTTGCTTGCGATGCGGCGGCGCGTGGGTTAACCGTTGCCCTCCAAACCAAGAAATTTTTATGGCTGACAAAACCATCGAGGAAAAGGTCAAGGACATCATCGTCGAGCAACTCGGAGTGAACCCTGAACAGGTCACGCCGCAGGCGTCGTTCATCGAAGATCTGGGCGCCGACTCACTCGATATCGTGGAATTGGTGATGGCTTTCGAAGAAGAATTTTCGGTTGAAGTGCCGGACGAGGATGCGGAAAAACTGCAGACCGTCGGCGACGTCATCAATTACATCAAAGAGCGCGCCAAATCGCCCGGCGGCGGTGAAGCTGCTTCCAGCTAAACAGGCGGCGTTCCATTCGGTGATTTGATGAAAAACACGGCTTCGGCCGTGTTTTTCTTTCGGTTGCGCCAGAGCGCAACGCGCCCAGACTAACGACGATGGATCTTGGCCTCCTGGAAAAACCGTTGCTGCACGTCTTTGGCCACGACGTGTCGTTTCTGGGACTGATCGCGTTCGTCATTTGGTTCGCTGTCGGGCTGTTGATGGCGCGAACGCTTCAAAGCGATTTCGTCCGGCGGCTGCTCAGCCGGCTGAAAGTCGACACCAATCTGATCGCCATCGTCACCACCATCCTGAGCGCGGCGGTGTTCGTATTTTTCACCATCACCGCGATCAATGCCGCGGGAGTGCCGTTGTCCTGGAATGCGCCGTTGCCGGGTGTCGCGCTGAGTTTAATTCAAATCTTTCTCCTGATTGCTCTGCTGGTCGCCGTTTTCTGGCTTTCCTCGCGAACGAAACGTTTTCTGTTCAACCGCTTCCTTGCTCAAAGCGGGCTAGACCGTTCGTTGCAATACGCGATCGCCCAGATCATCAGCAACGTTGTTCTAATCGTCGGCATTTTCATCGTTCTCGATAACGCCGGCATTCATCTTGGCGCCCTCGCTGTGTTCGCCGGTGCAGTCGGCGTCGGGGTCGGCTTTGGTCTGCAAAACATCGCGAGCAATTTCATCAGTGGCCTTGTCATCCTGGCCGAACGGCCAATCACAATTGGCGACCGCGTCGAGGTTGCCGGCATTGTCGGTCAGGTCCAGCACATTCGCGCCCGCAGCACGGTCATTGTGACCAACGACAACATCACGATGATTGTGCCGAATTCGAAGTTCATCGACTCGCCCGTCACCAACTGGACCTACGGCGATCCGCGGGTGCGTTTTCGAATTCCGGTCGGCGTGGCCTATGGCAGCGACATCGACAAAGTTCGCGTGGCGCTGATTGCGGCCGGCAAAGAAAATTCCCATACCCTCGAGGAGCCTGCCCCCAGCGTGTTCCTGGAAAAGTTTGGAGAGAGCTCGATCGAGTTCGAGTTGGTGGTTTGGAGCAGCGAAATGAGTTACCGGCCGCGCCGGTATCGCAGCGATTTGAATTTCGCGATTGAAAAGAAACTGCGCGAAGCGGGGATCGAGATCGCGTTCCCGCAACGCGATCTGCATTTGCGCAGCGGCGTGCTCAAAGTAGAACACGTCACCGCAAAAGATCGAGATGCACGATGACGCTGTTGTTCCTTTTGTTCAAGGGACGGCCAGGTTTCTCAAATTATCAGACGTGCGAAATCTCGAGGCGTGGCAGCGCGCGTTTGAGGGAAAGTGCAAGGATCACCGTTACTACGAGCTGATTGAGGAAACACTCGCCAACGATTTCGAGTATCGCTACGCCGTGCTCGAAGACGCCACGGGAAAAGTTCGCGGCATCCAACCGATTCTCTTCGTCCAGCAAAACCTCGTCGAAGGGGTCCGCGGGATCTTTCGAAACATTGTGGATTCGATCCGGAGGAAATTTCCGCGTTTCCTTACCATGCGAGTGTTGATGGTCGGTTGCGCGGCCGGCCCTGGCGAACTGGACGCGACAAGCCTGGAGGACGCAAAATGGATTGCTGAAGCGCTGGGCGCCACGCTGCGCGATTACGCGCGGGCAAAAAAGGCCTCGCTGGTTGTGTTCAAGGATTTTCTGGCCAGCCATCGGCCGGCCATGACCACTTTGTCCAAAAATAATTACGTCCGCGTGCCAAGCATGCCGATGACGCGTTTGACGACACCATTTCAGAATTTTGACGAATACATGCAGACCCTCGGCTACGTCAGCCGCAAAAGTTTGCGCCGCAAGTTCCGAAAAACCGAACGGGCGGCGAAAATCGAGATGCAAGTCGTCGACGATGCCTCAGAAGTCATCGATCAGATCTATCCGCTCTACCTTCAAGTTCACGAACGTTCCCCAATGAAATTCGAGCATCTTAGCCGGGATTTTTTTCTTCGAATTTCGAAAGAGATGCCCGGCCGCGTCCGCTTTTTTATCTGGCGAATTGGCGACAAGACTGTCGCATTCAGCTTGTGCTTGTTGTGCGGCGACACTCTTTACGACGAGGTCATCGGACTCGATTACGAAGTCGCGCTCGACCTTCATCTTTATTTTTACACAATGCGCGACGTGATTCAGTGGACGATTGAGCAAAAGTTACGCTGCTACGTCAGCGGCCCCCTGAATTACGATCCAAAGTTGCATCTTGGTCACGAGCTGGCGCCGCTCGATCTTTACGTGATGCACACAAAACGGTGGTTGAATCCGATTTTCCAATTTGCATTGAGATATCTCGAGCCCACTCGACACGATCCAACCCTGAAAAAATTTCCCAACGCCGATCAGCTTTGAGTCTGGGCCGCTAAACTACCGGCTCCAACTAACATCGAAATGACCAACAGCCGCCCAACCGGTTTTCGCAATCCCTGGTTTCACTTCGTGCTGAACATCCTGTTTGTCGTTGCTTACGAACTGCTGCTCAAAGCCGGCGCTTCAGCCACGGCCGATCCGGCGAAAAGCTGGTCCTGGTTCGGGATCAACGCGCTGGCCTCACCGCTTACCTGGCTCGCGATTGCTATCATCATCGCCGACCTCGTCATCTGGCTTTACATTCTGCGTTACATTCCGCTTTCGATTGCGTTCCCGCTGTCGCGCGCGGTGGACGTGCTGGTGCCGATTAGCTGCTGGCTCATTCTCAAAGAAGCCATTTCACCTTTGCGATGGTGCGGAATCGCACTCGTCATCGTCGGATTGGTGATTGTCGCCAAACCGGCAGCCGAATTGGAGGAACGACTATGACGCCGTGGTCTCTCGCGATTATTCTGATTTGGATGGCCACGTTTGTTTCCGGCCAGCTTCTGTTCAAGCGAGCGATGGAATCGGCGCGCGCAATTGGTTTCCGGAAGCCAAAAACGATTTCTATCCTCAGCGTGGGGATTCTCGTGATGACGATGTCGTTTTGCCTGAACCTGGGCCTGCTCCAGCATTTCGATCTCAGCTATATTTACCCGTTCCAAGGCTCGAGCATCATCATCATCACTTTGCTGGCGGCGATAATCTTGAAAGAAAGACTCACAGCGCGTCTCGTGATCGGGACGCTCGTGATAACGGCAGGCGTGGTGCTCGTTTCAATGAGCTAACGCAGGCCACAATCGTTCCAGCGTTGCGAGGTTAACGCTTCTGATTTGTTCAACTCCGGACAGTTCGAGCTTGGGATGATCCCAATTGGAGGCGAATTCCTGTGTCCAACGCGCATAGTCCGGTTTCGAGTAGGCGCCGCAAATATCACCGGCGACGATGTCGGTTTGCTCGCGCAACTTCGCCAGCGCCCATTCCAGATCGCTCACGCTGAAACGACCATTCTCCCAGTTGGTCTTCGCTTCGTCAGGGCTAAGACAATCCATGTCGATGGTGACATAAACGTTCGCCCCGCGAAGATTCATCGCGAATTTCTCGAAACGGTCCTGCCAATTCGTCCGCAGGATTGAATTCGGACGCTGTTGATCTTCAATTGAGCGATCGTCCGCCCACGGATGAACTTCGAGCCTGCCCTCACGCTGGGCCGAATGATTGCCAAGAATGTTGTGTGGCCACCAGCATTCGAAGTTTCCGCAGCCCCAAATCGCGACGTGCTGCACCAGCGGAAGGTCGAGCGCGCGATTGATCCACCCGCCGCATGCCCATTTTGGCGGAGTGATCGCCCAGTCCGGATGATTGTCGAATGAAACCAGAACGAAAGGCCGCTCGACCCGGCGCAACCAAAGCGCGCTTAAATAATGAAAGTCGCCCGAGCCGTAGACGATGAACGGAGCGAGTCGATCGGCAGTTTCCGCGTAAAAGGTTTCAACGACCTTCCGAGGCGCGCAAAAACGCAGACGCGGCCCCCATTCATGCGCTTCAACTTCCGGCACCTGGAGCGGTTGGTCCGGCCATGCGTCATCCAGCTTTAAATGGATCGACCGGTTCAGAAGTGGTTATCGTTCGAGCTCGAGATTTCGGTTTCCTGCTCCTCGGCGTCATGCCGGTCCTGCTGAACCCCAGTGGGTCCGGGATCCATACGCGACGCTTCCGAAGATTCCGTGATCGCTTGCGACGGCTGGCCTGTTCGTTCGTAGACTTTGCCGAGAAGATCCCGCGCCTGCGCGTTTTTTCCGTCGATCTCTATCGCTTCAAGAAGGAACTTCCTTGCTTCGTCGAGTTCGCCTTTTTCCAACAACAGATCGCCCAGACCCAGGCGCGCGTTCAACGACTTTGGCGAATCGCGAATTGCCTGCCGCCGGGCCGCAATCGCCTCATCAATTTTGCCCTGATGCTGCAGTAATGTCGCGTAACCGTTTTGCACCCTTTCCGATTTCGGAGCCAATCTCGCTGCGGTGATGTAATCGGCGGCGCCTTCATCGCCCCGGCCAAGGCGAAAAAGGGTGTAGCCACGATCGTAATAATATTCGCCGTTGGTCGGCTCGAGTTGCACTGCGGCGTCGAATTCTGAAAGTGCCGCCTCGATTTTCGATTGAGAAAGCAAAGCAGCCCCGAGTTTGTTGTGACTCGACGACGATTTGGGATTTAGTTGAACCGCAAGACGGTATTGCTCCGCCGCTTCCGTTTCCCGCCCGGCTTTGTATAAAATATCGGCATAATTGCGATGCTCTCGGGCATCATTGGGCAGATCTGACATTAGCCAGGCCTCGCGGATGACTTCGGAGGGAATTCCTCTCGTCTGGAGCAAGCCCAGCGAGGCCAGCGGAAGCACGAAAGCTGCCGCCCATTTTCCTGCGTGGGTTGCCCAAGCTGGCATCAGACCGCCGAGAGAGATGTTCGCGGTGCCGCCCGCGAGACCGAGAGACTCGCGCGTGGAACGCTCGCGCACTTTCCAAATGAAACCGTCATAATAAAAATGAAGCAATCCGGAGGCGGCAACGATGCCCATCAACGCCCGTTTCACGGTTCCGACTTCCAGGAAAGAAGCGGCGTAACCAAACGAGCCATAAACTACCACCAGGGCAACGTAGAAGCCGATCAGCGCTCCGCTGCGCCTGAAGACAAACCGCATGAATCCCCCGATGGAATTATCTTTCTCCACCCGGTTCCGGTTATAGATCCAAACGAGCGAAAGGTATTGAACGTCGTGAAAAACCTCGAACAACGCGATGCCGGCGAGAATGTTCGTGATCAAATCGTTGCAGTACCACCAAAATACGATGGTGGTGATCAACAACGCGAGCTTCACCGGATTCGGGCGCTCTCCGCGGCGCGCTGACTGAATGAGATTAATCAGAAACAGCAGCGTCGCGATGATCGTTAGGCCAAGAATGAAATATTGGGCAGAAACAATCGCCCAGCGCGGGATATAGGGGACGCCGCTGACATACAGCAGGCCCAAAGTGGTCATCATTCGGTCCGGCGAAAAAAGAACAGCCGCGGCAAACCAGGCGCCGCACACCGCAAAATCCAATCTGCGCGTCCGGGCGGCGAAGGAGCCGGCTTTGGCGTCGTAAATCCGGCAAAATCCGTAGGTCTGCATCATGCCGTGCCAGATTCCCCAGAAGAACACGACCAGGAAAATCACGTTCAAATTCCAAACGTAAAACGCAATACAGGTCGCCAGTAAAAAAATTGGAGCGAACACGAACCGCCAGCGAAACCTTTCGAACAACGCCCGATCCCCATAGGCGCGGATCATTCCCGGCAAGTGGTGTCCCATTGAACCCATGGCGGCAACAAACAGATAGATGTCCTGGCCGGACCAGTGCGTCTGGGCGACGGCGAATACTGGCACCAGGAGCAGCGGCGTCCCAACGTACAGGACCAAGTCCCTCCAGCTGT
>JAJPJU010000198.1 GCA_021324035.1 Spartobacteria bacterium
ACGCTTGATCAAATGTCCGCCAGTTCGAATCGCAATATTTTAATTACGGGTATCCCTCGTTCGGGCACAACCCTGGTTTGTTCGTTGCTCAACAAAGTGCCGGACGTTGTCGCGTTACACGAGCCGATGGACGTCTGGGATTTTGCGAAGTGTCGTGATGCGGCAGCGCTTGCGGGGATGATCGAGAATTTCTGCAACGACGCGCGGCGGTCGCTGCGCGAACACGGGTTCGCGATTTCCAAGCACGTTGGCGGAGAAATTCGCGATAACTCGGCGGCCGACCAGGCGGGGGAACGAGTTCGGCAGACTGAGCATGGCAAAATCTTCATTGAGAAGCCTCTCAGCGAAAACTTCACCCTGGCGATCAAACATCCACTGGCCTTTACCGCGTTGCTCGGGTCGTTGTCGTCGCATTTCGACTGTTTTGCCGTAATCCGCAACCCACTCGCGACCCTGGCGTCGTGGAACAGCCTGGACTGGCTCAAAGTCAGGAAAGGTCGTGCGCCAATCGCCGAGAAACTCGACAACGGCTTTGCTGCCAAACTAAGTAAGGAATCCGACGCGATTGAAAGACAAATTCAAATTGTGGAATGGTCGTTCATTCGTTACCGCGAGTTTCTGCGGCCGGAAGCAGTGCTCAAATACGAGGAACTGATCGCGACTCGGGCCCGCGCCCTGGGCAAATTCTTTCCGGCCGCGGCCGCGCTCGATGAAGATTTGGTTTCGAAAAACCTGAACAAGTACTACGACCGCGCGCTGATGGCAGATCTTGGACAACGATTGTTGAAGCGCGAAGGGCCGCTCTGGAATTTTTATTCCAAGGACGACGTCGAAAAACTGCTGAGCGAAATTAGCGGTAGGGGCGATTGCCCTCAATCGCCCGTGGGCCGTTAGGGACAACGGCCCCCTGCCTACGCGGAACCCCCCTCGACGAGAATCATGTTCGTTTTGGATGTGGCGTGACGAAGCTTGCGCGGCTCACGGTATTCTTCGCAATTGAGCCACTCTTTCGCACGTTCCATCGTCGGAAATTCCAGCACCACGATCCGTTTCGGGATCCACTCGCCTTCGAGCACTTCGGTTTTGCCGCCGCGAACGATGTATTTGCCGCCGTACTTGAGGACGGTGGCAGCGGCTTGCTTCTTGTAATCCGCATAACCGACCGGGTCGGTGATTTCTATTTCGACAATGATGTATGCAGACATTTCAGAAGGATAAAGGTTGAAGGTTGAAGGTTGAAAAGAAATCAATCGTCATTAGTTAATTTCCTTCAACAAGAATCATGTTGGTCTTCGCGGTTCGCTTCCGGATTTTGCATGGCTCGCGATATTCTTCGCAACTGAACCATTCTTTCGCGCGCTCCATTGAGGGAAACTGAATCATGACAATTCGCTTGGGCGACCAGTCGCCTTCCAGGGTTTCAATCTGATCGCCGACCGCAACATATTTGCCGCCGTACTTCTGAATGAGGGGAACAACAGCCTTGCGATATTCCGCGAAGGCGACCCGATCTATGATGTCGATATCGACGATTAAGTACGCAGCCACGTGCAAACTTAATCAGGAAAGCAGGAAATCAGGAAAGAAGATTTACCGGGATCCGCCGATCGCGGAGCTTTCTAAGGTTAGTCAGGCGGAACAAGTGTTTGTCTGGTCACTTGTCACCGAAAGAATCACCTGCCGTTGTGCTGTCGATCTTTGGCGGCGAGTTCGGGAATTCGTTTCCGGCGGCGGAGGCGCATCCAATTGTTCCAGGTTTTGCGCAGGCTATCTCGCGGCGTGAGATATTGCTGGTTGAGCTCGTTGCTCTTGAGGATCTGCGCGAGAACACCTTTCACGGAGAAATCATCGGTGTTCAAAATGGTGTAGGCAGTGCCGACCGCGGCAGCATGATGGGCATCGCTGGCCGCAACCATTGGCAGACCGCGAAGCTGCGCATATTTAAAGGCGTATCGATTGTAACGGCGCAACGTGGTGGCGGCGTTGAAAACTTCGATCGCGTCGACCGGTAGCGTTTCCAAAACCGAAAAGCGAATGCCAGCGCGAAATAAATCATAGGGATGGGGCGGAATAGCGAGGCCGCCCCGTTCATGAATCACTTCGCAAACTTCGCGCGCCGGCTTGCCTTTGAGGTAGGGCAACTCGGCGCCGATGCAAAGCAGGTGTCCGTCGGCGGTCGTCACTTCGACGCCCGGCAAAACGAGAAATCCGTCGACCGGCTGACCGTCGAGACGCATCAAACCTTTTTCGAGCATGTAAGTCACAGCGTCGCAGGTATTGTGATCGGTCATTGCGATGCCGTGCAGACCTTTTGCTTTTGCGCCGGCGATCAAATCTTCCGGGCTCGAAACTCCGTCGCCGGAGAAAAACGAGTGGGTATGAAGATCAAAGTTCAGTGGCATCGGCACGGGGTAATGGTTAAACCGTCACATTATTGAATCGCTAAATCACTAAATCGTTAAACCGTTAAATGGACAGACGGGCTTAAACCAATTCTTCGGCCAGCACGTCCGGTTCGGCCGCAGCTTCGGTTTCGGGCGTCGTTTGGTTGAACTGCAAATCGTAAAGGCGCCGATAGTAACCGGACTTTTCAATCAGCTCGGAGTGCGATCCAATTTCCTTTATTTGCCCCTGGTCCAACACCACGATTTGGTCGGCGGACAAAATGGTCGACAGGCGGTGGGCAATAGCGATGACAGTTCGACCGGCGGCGAGTTTTTCGAGCGCTCTTTGAATTTGTTTCTCCGATTCGGTATCGAGCGATGAAGTCGCTTCGTCGAGCAGGAGAATCGGCGCGTTTTTTAGCAGCGCCCGGGCAATGGCCAGTCGTTGCTGCTGGCCGCCGGACAGGAGGCAGCCTTTATCGCCGATGACCGTGTCGTAACCATCCGGCTGTGTGATGATGAAATCGTGGGCATAGGCTGTTTGAGCGGCGGCGTAAACTTCTTCCGTCGACGCGCCCATCCGGCCAAATTGGATGTTTTTGAAAATTGTATCGTGAAACAAGAACGTTTCCTGAGTGACGAGGCCGATTTGGGCGCGTAACGATTTCTGAGTCAGCGATCGCAGATCATGATTATCGATCTTCACCCTGCCTGAAGTCGGATCGTACAAACGCAAAATGAGCGATAAAATTGTCGATTTTCCCGCACCGCTTGCGCCGACCAGCGCGTAAGTTTTTCCCGGCTCGATTCTTAAATCGATGTTACGGACTGCGTCGGTTACGCCGGTGGAATATCGGAAGGTGACATTTTCGAAATCGATCTGACCGCGTGAAGGTGGTAGGTCGATCGCGTTCGGCGCGTCTTCGACCGCTGGTCTCGAATCAAGGATCGCGAAAATAGCTGTGGTCGCGCCGAGCGAGCGCTGCATCACAATGTGCAGCTTGCTCAACGTTTTGATCGGGTCGTAGATAATAAAAATTCCGGAGATCAATCCGAAGAATCTGCCGGCGCTCAGGTTGGTGGCGTAGACATACCAAAGAGCGAGACCGACCCCGATCGAAGCGATGATCTCGACGAGCGGTCCGACAGCTTCGGTGGCTTTCACCGTCCGCATTGATTGAGAGAACGATTGTTGCGAGCCGCGCCGAAACGCCCTTTCCTGCTGGTCTTCGCGGGCAAACGACTTGATCACCCGAATTCCGGCAAAGCTTTCCTGCATCGTCACCGACATCAAAACCCCGCCCTTTTGTTCGCGCTGGGTGGCTTGCCGAGCGCGTTTTCCGAAAATGCGAATCGGAATGATGCAGATTGGAAACAAAACCAGACTGACAATCGTGAATTTCCAATCCATCCACAGCAACACCGCGATCGCACCGATGATCGTGATGGGTTGCTTGAAAACGTCGCTGCTGACGCTGGTCAGGGCCTGCTGCAAACTACGAGTGTCGCTGGCTATTCGCGACATCAAGTAACCCGCCTGCATCCGATTGAAAAAGTCCATCGAATGATGCATGACTTTGGCGAAGAGCTGATTGCGAACATCGTTCACCACTCTGTTGCTTACCCAGTTCATGTAATAAGCGTTGCCGTACGCACACAGGCTGCGCACTGTCATCACCAGCGGAATTGCCAGACAAACCCAGACCACTGAGCCCAGTTTCGGCCCGGCATTTATCATTTCAGGGTGGCTATAGAACGTCTTTGGGTTGGGTGCGGCCCCATGAAATACAAAATTCGCAACCCAATAAACCGTAGCCGGCAATGCTGATGTCAGCAGACCGGCGGCAGTTCCTAAACCGAGTCCGACCAGGAAACGAAATCGATACGGAACGGCGTAACCGTATAATCGCTTGTACGGTCTCCATCCCGTCCGCATGGTTTCCCAGAACGAGAGCTTTACTTTGGCGCCTTCTGCCTTGCTCATAACGATGGCCTGGCTGCCGGACTCGACAGCAGCGACTCCATAGCATTGATCACCGCTCCCGTCGAGATTTGGTTCATAGGGATGCGAGGCTGTTTGGGCACGAATTCCGCCATCGGCGAGGTTGAATCTCCCTGCAGAATCAACGCCCGACTCTCGCGTGGCCGCCAGTGGAAAGGGTTGGTTGGGCCAAACAGGATTACTTGTGGGGTTTGCGTTCCCGCGGCGAGATGCATCGGCGCGGAGTCGACCGTGATTAACAGTCGTGCTCGCGCGACCAGCGCCGCCAGGGTGAGCAGATCGGTCTGACCGGAAAGGTCGACAACTTGCCGGCGCACTTTCGATTTGATGTCGCCGATGTGAGTTCGCTCGAAAAGCGAGGGCCCGCCGGTTATCACAACATCGACATCGTGATGCTCGGCGGCGTGATTGATCACTTCAGACCAGCGCTGCGCATCCCAAAACTTTTCTGCGCGCGCCGATCCAGGATGAAAAATCAAGAATGGCTTCCTGACGTTATGCGCTTCGAGCAATTGTCCGGCAGCCGTGGTGACATCTTCGGGCAACGCGAGATCGATCGCTGCCGGTGCGTTTTCGATCCCCAACGGCGCGAGTAGCGCGAGATGATAATCGACGGTGTGCATGTCGCGCATGCGGTGGGGGACAAATTCGTTGTAGAGCCGGGTCCGAAATTTAGAACGCATTTTGATTCGAAAAGAAACGATCCTTTTCTTCGCACGCGACAGCATCACCAGTAACGCCGACCGGTCGTTGCGACTGAAGTCTACGCAAAAATCGAATCCGCCGCGCGCGACCGCCGCAAGTGTTTTGATTCCAGCGAATCCGCGCGGCATGATCAGAAGTCGATCGACTCCGCGAATTGCCGGAGCAAGCGCTTTGCACTCATTGGAAATGACAAGGGTTATGCGCGCGTCCGGGAATTTTTTGCGCACCGCCGCGATTGCCGGCGTGGTGAGGATTAAATCGCCGATGCGCTTGAGTTGAATCAGGAGAATGTTCAAGTCGTCGACAATTGAATCGCGCGTTCGTAAGCGCCTAACAAGCGAGTGCGATAAAGGTCCCAGGTGAAATTTTCAACTACGCGTTGGCGCGCCGCCATCCCCATACTCGCGACGATCTCCGGATGACGATACAAATGCTCAATCGCTGCCGCGATTGCATCCACGTCTCCCGGCTGAACGATGATCCCTTCGACACCGTCGCGGACCACGTCGCCGGCTTCGCGGGTGGTAATCATTGGCAATCCCGAAGCTGCCGCTTCGTAAATCGTTTTGGCGCTGCCTTCGAGACGCGATGGGAAAACGTATACCGATCCTTGATTGAGATAATTTTCGAGATCGCGTTTGAATCCGAGCACGCGAATGTTGTCGCACCAAAACTTTTTCAGATACGGCTTTGCTTCCTCATGAACACTGCCAAGCAGCCAAAGTTCGGCGTCGCTCAGATTCAATCGGTGCCACGCTTCCAGCAAATGATGAATTCCTTTACGCTCGATTAGTGCGCCGGAAAACACGGCGCGAAAGACCGGCGGCCGCCTTGTCCCCTCCGCCTCAAGGCGCGGTTTGAATCTTTCAACGTCAACGCCCCGCGGCAGGTAAAATAACTTCTCGTCCGGAAAGTTTGCCGCCCGAAACGATTCGGCAGCCTTTTCCGAAAGCACCACTACCAGCGTCGCAAGATCGTATTCCTCCAGGAATCTCCCTGGCTCGAGGAGAAGCCGCGATTTCCAGCCCCTTCCGTCCTGTGTCTTCTGTCCTTTGTCCTCCGTCCGCTGACTTCCCCGATGCCAGGTCGGGATTTCGATCAACGACGGAATATTTTTCCGTTTCGCGGTTCGCAAACTTTCCAGGCAATCGCCCGACCAACTGTGAAAGAAATCGTAGCGGCCGGTTTCGAGATGCCGGGATGCGATCCAGTCGAGATATTTTTTCTTGGCTCCATAATAATGTGGCCGGCCGACGAAAGAGATTAACCGCACCGGATGCCAGCGGAGCGATTGGATGAACTGGGCCGGGATTTCGTCCTGACGATTGTCGTAAGCGACAGCCTTGCCGAGAAATTTTCCATGATACGACGCGCGCAACGCTTCAAACGAATCGGTATCCAGACCGTGACCGCCGATTCGAGCGAAGATCGAGTAGAGGAGATTCCTGGGCAGAACGCGCGGTGTGCCGACGGAACTTTCCACTGGCTGCGTTTCTGTCATGTTGATGAAGCGTCCGCTAAACACACCAAAGCTCGCGAAAAGTCAAAGATACGTTGCTTTTGCTGTGAATGTTAGCGTCATTTGGCGTGTTTGGCGGATACTCAAAACATCAAAATCACTTTCGCGCGCCGCGGCTATTCACCCAGCGGCGGGGCCGAGGCCTACCTCAGACGGCTCGCCCGTGGCCTTGTCGATCTTGGTCATTCGGCGAACCTAATCGCGACGAACGACTGGCCGGCTAACGAATGGCCATTTGGATCCGTTACCCGCATTCCTGGCGAATCGCCGATCGCCTTCGCCGATGAACTCGAAAAACTTCGACCCGGTCTTCGTTGCGATATCCTGATGAGCCTCGAGCGGGTTTGGAATTGCGATGTTTATCGGGCCGGCGACGGAGTGCACAGGGCCTGGCTCAATCGCCGTCAAAAATTTGAGATACCGCTCCAACGGTTCGTTCGCGGGATCAATCGCAAACATCGTGAGATTTTGAAACTTGAGGAATCGCTGTTCAAAAATTCGGGCGCGGGTCGAGTGATCGCGAACTCGGAAATGGTGAAACACGAAATCGTGGACCTTTACGGATATAGGGCAGGCAAAATCGAGATCGTGCGAACTGGCGTTCCGTTGGAGAAGTTTCGTTTTGATCCCGTCTTGCGTGAAAAATCCCGGGCCGACCTGAAATTGAAACCGGATGACGCTGTATTGCTGTTTGCCGGCTCCGGTTGGGAACGCAAAGGGCTGCGTTTTGCGATCGAAGCGTTCGAGCTGAGTCGCGACAAGAAGTTGCGATTGCTCGTCGCCGGGCGCGGAGACGAGCGCGGTTACCGGCAGAAGCGATTCTTCACCGAGGAGCCGGTGCGTTTTCTTGGAGAAATCGCCGACATTCGTCCGATCTATGCCGCGGCGGATATTTTTATTCTGCCAACAATTTACGATCCATTTTCAAACGCGTGTCTGGAAGCGCTTGCCTGTGGACTGCCGGTAATTACCACGCGCGACAACGGTTTTAGCGAGATTATTGAGGACGGCGTGCACGGCTCGGTCGTCGATCTACCGAATAATGTCATCGCGCTTCGGAATGCGATTCGGTTTTGGTCGGATGAATCGCGGCGCGCAGGGGCAAGAGCAGTCAACATGGAATGCGCTTCGCACTTCGACATCGCGAAGAATGTGGAGACGACACTTAAGATCCTGGTTCAATCCGCCAACGGCTCGATTTCGTGCGAATCGATGACGAAAACTTGATCGAGCCGCGCGATTTCGAAAATCGGCCGCACTCTTTCGTTCATTCCCCTGAGGCTGAACTTACCGCCGTACTCCTGAATGTTTTGAAGGGCGCGAATCAACACCGCCACGCCGGAACTGTCGATGAATGTGACACC
>JAJPJU010000186.1 GCA_021324035.1 Spartobacteria bacterium
CGCGCCTTCGCTGTCGATCCATTTCCAGATCTCGGCGGCATTCTCCAGCATCCGGTGTTGCACGTAAATCTTGTGCTCCTGATCGCGTGAGAACGCGCAATCCATCCGGGTGAGGATTCCGTCCTGTTTCATTTGATGGAAATCCTCGCGATATGCGTAATCACATTTCTCGCGCTGCGCGCCGAAGAACAGCCAGTTCCTGCCTTTGTCGCCGCGGGCCTGACGTTCCTGCAAAAATGCGCGGAACGGCGCGATACCGGTTCCCGGGCCGACCATGATCAGCGGAATGTTTCCGTCTTCCGGCATGTGAAAATGTTTCGCCGAGCTTGGGTAAACCGGGACCGGAACATTATCCGCGCGCTCAGCCATGAAACTTGAGCAAACGCCTTTGCGGATCCGGCCGCGGCTTTCGTACTTCACCACATCGACGATGAAGTGCACGGAATCGGGAAAGACTCGCAGACTTGACGCGACCGAATACAACCGCGGCTGCAATTTGTTAAGTAGTGTGACAAATTCTTCCGGCGCAAACTTTGCGGATGGGTGATCCATCAAGAAATCGATCACTTCCGCGCCCCACAAGTAATTTTCGAGATCGCCCTTCCGTTCCGGATGAAGCAATTCTTTGAGCATCGGCGCGGCTGACGCGCGTTCGGCGATTGCTTTCAAGAACTTTGGCGTGGGCTGGGTGATCGAAAAATCCTTCAGCAATGCGTCACGCAACGGTTTTTGCACTTTGGCGGCAATGACTGGGTCGTCGCCTTTGGCCCCCAGGGCGCGAATGATTTCATCGACCAGCTGCGGATCGTTGGTCGGATAAACCGCCACTGAGTCGCCGGGCTCAAAGTTCAATCCCCAGTTGGTCAGGTCGATCTCGAAATGCCGGGTGTCCTTTTCCGATTCAGAAGTGCTCAGACGGCGATTGACGATCAATTTTCCCGGAAAGGGATTTTGGCGGGTCCATTGTGGGGCGGAGGCGGGTTTCGGTGGTGCGCTGACTTCGGACATAATCGAATGAAGAACGGAGAATGAAGGATGACGAAATAAGCCCGAATGACAAACGATTCTTTCGGTGTTCAGGACAACACCGTCGATGCCTTCGCGGTTGCGGGTTGTCACGTCGACTCTAAACTCACGCAAGAGTGCACGATTGCGAACGGCGCGCTCGAGCATGCCTAACGAATACGAATCGCCGATTGGCGACAAACCGGAAATTTGCGGCGCGGTCATTCCCCCGGCGCCAAGGCACGATCCCTACGCGGCATTTCGCTCGCGCGGATATCGATTTTTCACGACCGGCAATTTGTTGTCCATCATCGGCCGGCAAATGCTGGCGGTGGCGGTGGAATGGGAAATCTATCGCCGCACTCATTCGGCGACGGCGCTTGGACTTGTCGGTTTGGTGTTCGCGGTCCCGATCGTTGGGTTTTCCCTGCCGGCTGGTCATCTGGCTGATCGTCTGAGTCGCAAACACATCATTCTGGTGGCGCAGATTTTCAGCGCGATCACTTCCGCGCTACTGGCGTTTATTTCCTGGCAGCACTTGAACATCCCTCAACTACCGATCCTGCAAACGTGCAATCGTGGGCTCAGCGCAATCGCAGGTGTATTCGAGCAACATCAACAAACATTTCATTTCGACGACCCGTCGATTCCCCTGATTTATCTCCTGCTGTTTGTCGGCGCGATTGCCCGGACGTTTTCGTGGGCGGCGCGAAGCTCATTTTTTCCAACGTTGGTCCCGCGCGATGCGTTCTCGAACGCTGTGACATGGAACAGCAGCGTCTTCCAAATTGGATCGGTCGTCGGTCCCGCGCTGAGCGGTTTTGTGGTGGCCCATCAGGGTTTTCCAATCGTGTATGCGATCGATGCGATTACCTCGACCTTGTTCTTCTTTCTGGTGGTGCCAATTCCTCGCGCGAAACAAGCCGGCGAACGCAAAGAGCAAAGCACCTGGAAAAGCCTTGCCGCGGGCGCGAAATTCGTTTTCAGCAAAAAAGTTATCCTCGCAACGATCACCCTCGACCTTTTCGCGGTGTTGTTAGGCGGATCGGTCGCATTGCTGCCAATTTTCGCCGACCAGATACTGCATTGTGGCCCGGTCGGCCTCGGGTGGCTGCGGGCCGGGCCGGCGATCGGGGCCTTCGTTATGGCGCTCTTGGTCGCTTACTTGCCGCCGATGCGCCAGGCAGGCCGGACGCTGCTGTGGTGCGTCGCCGGATTTGGAATTGCGACAGTCGTGTTCGGGTTATCGAAAGCATTCTGGCTTTCGCTGGTCATGCTTTTCATTGCCGGCGCGGTCGACAGCGTAAGCGTGATCATCCGGGGCTCGATTGTGCAATTAGTAACACCGGACGATATGCGCGGCCGCGTTTCGTCGGTGAACAATATTTTCATCGGGACTTCGAACGAGTTTGGCGCACTTGAATCCGGATTGACCGCGGCATTGTTCGGTCCGGTGATCTCCGTGGTCGGCGGAGGGATCGGAACAATTTTGGTCGTTTTAGGCGCGGCCTGGAAATGGCCGGAAATCCGCAAGATTGGAGCGTTGGACAAAGATTTGAGGTAGAGGCGGGTCACCGGCCCGCCATGGCGATTGAGGTCAATCGCCGCTACTTTAAAATGATGAATGTCGCGGCCGCCCAGATTTCCTGCGATCCGGGGAATTTTGACGCAAACATCGGCAAGCTGCGCGACTTCACTTTGCGTGCGAGAGATTCCGGCGCGGAACTGATCGTCTTTCCCGAAATGGTCGACACCGGCTATTCGATACCGGTGATTCAGAAACAGGCGCGTCGCTGGAGTGACGGCGCCGTTCCCGAGGTGCAACGAATCGCGAAAGAAAACTCGATCGCGATCGTTGCCGGACTTTCAGATCGTGACGACGATTCGATTTTTAACGCGCAAGTATTTGTGGATTCGCGGGGAAATGTGCTGGGTAAGTATCGCAAAACGCATTTGGTCACGGCTGCGCCGTTGGACGAACGCGTCTGTTTTTCGGCTGGAAACGAGTTTGTCGTCTCCAAGATTGGCGATTTCAATTTCGGTCTCAGTATCTGCTACGATCTGCGTTTTCCTGAGATGGCGCGCGCTCTCGCCGTGAAGCACGCCGCGAACGTGATCGTGAATTCATCGGCATGGCCGACTGTCCGCGCCAAACATTTGCGGATCCTCGCGCTGGCGCGCGCGGTTGAAAATCAGGGTTACTTCATCGTCGCCAACCGGGTCGGCACCGATGATGGCATAACCTTGTGCGGCGGCTCGCTGATTATTGATCCGTCGGGTGAAATTCTGGCAAGCGCGACTGGCGACCGGGAGGAATTAATCCAGGCGGAAATCTCGGCTTGCGTTATCGACGAGATCCGCAAACGCGTTCCAGCGTTTGCTCATCGCCGGAACGAATTGTACCACTGACTGAAGCGGCCAATGTCCGTGGCGCGTTCGATTTACATATGAAATGAAAACGAGTCTCACATTCGTCGCCGTGATCGCCGCGTTGGCGTTTTCAGGTGTTGGGAACGCCGAAGAAAACTCCACGCCCCAACAGGTGTTCGATGGAATGAAGGGAAGTTTCAAAGCGGACAAAGCGAAAGGCGTTCACTACAAGTGGCAATGGGAACTCAGTGGGCCGAATGGCGGTGATTTCTGGATCGAGGTGAATGACGGCAGCTACAAGATGGGGCACGGCAAGATCGAGCAGCCCGATGTCACCTTTATCACCAGCGACAACGATTGGGTCGCGATGTGCAACGGCAAACTTAAAGGCTCGTGGGCCTTCATGACCGGACGGCTAAAAGTCCACGGTTCGCAATCCGTGGCGCGCAAGCTCGACGAAATTTTCCCTTAAAACTTCGCCTCGACCGCAAGCCGGACGTAGGGCGCTGGGTCCGTTTTCACGCTGGCCGGCACCCGAAAGAAATCTAACTCGCGTCGTATCGTGCAGCCAACATCGAGCGTGATATCAAGCGGCTTGAAGTGCGAATAGGTCGCTTGAACGCCAGCCCGATCCTCGCTGTATTGAACGATCGGATCGTGTTCCCGAAGTTTCCGCGCCGGGGTGTAGACGTTGTCGGTGCGATAACTTTCGTAGAAAAGATTTCCAGCGAGCCGAAATTCCCAATCGTCGTTTGGATTGTAAACCAGTGCCGGTTTCGGAAAAACGCCCTCGAGCCGGAGATGATCCGTGAAGAGCCAGATCAATCCACCGCCGGGCGCGGCAATTGGACTCGAATTGAGGGAGCCGCCGGCGCCGATGACTGCGAAAATTTTATCCTTCTTCAGCGGAAAGGTAACCCAAACTTTCCAGGGAATATCAAATGCGCCCCCGTCAACGTGATCTTCAAAATACACGCCCGGGTCGAGCTCAATTCCGGCGCCGGCATGATCTTTGAAAATATACTCGTATGCCACGAGCGCATGAACGGTTTGCAAATGATCGGGTAACCCGTTGTTGCTGCCGACAATTCCGGCAAGGGTGTGTCCGGGTACAAGCAAACGATTCGAGCCATTGTCGCCGCCGAAATCAAAGCGTTCGTATTCGGCGCCGAGCCGCAGATACCAGTTTCCGGTAATCAGGAACCGGTGGGCGTAGCTGATGTCGTTGTAAATTGAATCGCTGTCGCCGAACCGGCCGTTATATTTCTGATAATCACTGCTGCCGGTATAGGTGGTCTCGTAATTGAAAATTTCGGTGGAATTTTTGTTTTCGTCCTGGGCAGGGGATGGCGCCGGCTGCAATTCCATCGAGGTTCCGGCGTAAGCGGACACGGTGGCACAAAAGATTGTGGCAATCAGGGCAACGGTAAAGTTAACGCGATTCATAGGTTAGGGCTTGGCTGGAAATGTCGATTATATACGCATCTGCCGGCCAAGCTCGGTGTATCTCATTTTGTCCACAGCAGCAAGCAGGGATTGGGCGAGATTTCGATCGATCATTTTTGGCATTTGACCCCGAAAGCCTTCGGGGTTGACTGGCTAAATGTTCTCATTACCTTTTACGTCCCGCCTGTGATAACTCCCCCTTTAGCTATCATAAATCCGCTCGCCGGCATCGATCACGGCGCCGCCACCTGGTTCCACGCCCACCTTACCCACAGGTTCGTTGCGGTCCTGCGGGCAATCACCGAATTCGGTTCGAGCGAATGGATCGGGGTTGTTCTTGCGATTGCAGTCGTCCTTTTCATTTTCAAGCGCTGGTGGCTCTCGCTCGCCACCTTGGTCGTCTCGGTTCCCGGCGGGATGCTGTTGAACGAGCTGGTGAAAATTTTGGTGCATCGGCATCGGCCGTTCGTAGATGGCTGGTTCGTGGATTGGTCGGGCTACAGTTTCGCGAGCGGCCACACCATTGGCGCCACGCTGCTGTATGGCCAAATCGCCCTGTTTATTTTTCCGCTGATCAAAGGCCGCCGTCGGCGCATATTGCTTTTTGCAGGAGCGATGGTTGTCGTGATGATGGTTGGCTTCAGCCGAATTGCTCTCGGTGCGCATTATTTTACCGACGTGTTGGCGGGAATGTTTTTCGGCATGGCCTGGCTCACGATCTGTTTGTATGCCGCGCGTCCGTTGCGGCGAGCGTTTGTCCGTCCGGTGATCGAAAGTGCGATTCCCGAAGTGAGTCGGGAGTTGGTTCCGGTTCCGATCCAAACCGAGACCGTGGCCACTGCGCCCTCGGATTCTTCGGTTCAGGTTCTCTGAGCCATCTAAACACGAGCGCAGCTGCGTTTCGTGTTAGCATTCAGCAACGGCGTCGAATCCGCGCGACGCGGTTGATTATCTAGATGAAGATTCCCAGCAAAGTTCGCTTAACTTTTTACCTGCTCGCCTTTGCCGGCGCCGCGTTGTTCACGTTTTTGCTGATTCGAGAAGGCGCCGTCCAAGTTGGTTCAGCAATTGCCACTGCTGGCTGGGCGCTGCTCGCGATCATCGCCTATCATTTCTTGGTCCCGGTATTGTTGGATTCGCTCGCCTGGTGGGTATTGTTTCCGCGAGCTGAACGCCCGCCTTTGCGACAGATTTACTGGATGCGCTGGATTGGCGAATCGGTGAGCACGCTGGTGCCATCGGCTGCGGTTGGTGGCGACATTGTTCGAGCGCGACTGGCCGCGATTAGTGGAACACCGATTGCGACTGCCGCCGCAACCGTTTTGGTCGATCTCACGCTTGGTGTTTTCACGCAGGCGGCGTTCACGGTGCTGGGCGTTGTGCTTCTAGTGAACGCAACCGGCCAGAAAAATTTCGTTGGCCCTACAATTATTGGAACGGTCGTCGGTGTGGCAGCAGTCGGTGGTTTTTATTTTGTGCAACACCGGGGAATGTTCGGCTTTCTCGCGCGGATGATTGCGAAACTGGCGAATTCGCCGGAATGGCACTCCCTAATCGAAAGCGGCGCCTCGCTCGATGAAACTGTCCGTTCTCTGTATGCCCGTCGAAAAGCTGCAATCGGTTGCTGCGGATGGACGATTCTTTCCCTGATTCTGAATTCAGGCGAGATTTATATCGCGCTTTGGGCACTGCATCTTCACGCCACGATCGCGAACGCGATCATTTTGCAAAGCATGGCGCTGACGATCCGGTCGGTTGCGTTCCCCGTCCCCGGCGGGATCGGAGTTCAAGAAAGCGGCTACGTTCTCGTCGGCAATCTTCTTGGAATCCCCGGTGAGGCAGCTTTTGCTTTGTCTTTGATCGCGCGAGTGCGCGAGCTTGGCTTCGGCATTCCCGGTCTGATCACATGGCAATTGATCGAGGGCCGGCGCTTGTTTCGGTCGCGCGAGCCCGACGTTGCATCGTGAGATTTTAATTTAGCAATCGCGCGGCTGAGATTTGCCAACCGGTATTTTACCTTCGCCGCATTGGTGAAGTTGGTCCGCACGCCCCACCAAATCCAGGCCAGGCCGCCGGGCAGATCGAGCTGGTGGCGAAGCTGAGCAAGCACTTCTCGATCGCCGTAAGCTTCGAGAAATGTTGTTGCAAACGGCAGCCATTGCCGGCTCGGCACAGTTCCAACCAAATCGAGGAGGAAAACGAGCAAGTCGTCCGCCTGTCGCGCTGCCGCCGAAAGCGCCTGGTCATGATAGATCTCGAAATCAATGAAGCGGGCGCGGTTGGTTTTCGCGTCGTAAATCACATTCGTAATGCTGGCGTCGCCGTGGGACCATCGCCCGCGAAATTCGTCGCTCCAGAATTCATGCGCGCGCCGGAACTCAGCGGCGGCCGCGCGCAGCATTTGCCTGGTAAGCGTACCACCGTTCAAATGTTCCCATAAGCTCTGGCCCGGCAATTTTTCAGCGATCACCACCCGCTTGCCCGATTCGTAAGCGCGGAAGCGGTCGCCATTCAGCATTTGGTAGCAGTCAACTTCCCATCGGCGCCATTCATCCAGCTTGCTCCAGAAACGAATCGGAATACCGGCGACCCGAAAATAAAGATTGGTGAGGTCGGCCAACTGCTCGCTGTGCAAGTTGCGGCGTTTGACGACAACCGTGCGGGTGCCGCGCTTTCTCTCAGAGATTGAATTGATCGCGATTGCCTCAACCAGTCGTGAGGCAACGTCGGCCAACTTTTGCGGCACCAAATTGCTCACCAGCGAGGCGCCGTTTTCCAAAATTCCCATCTTCACCTTCGTCTTGGACAACTGTGATCGCACTCGCTTCAAAATTTTTTCGCGACCGACCTGTCTTCCGTTCAGATTGTAATCTTTTCGCCGACCTTCATCACGCGTAGTTCCGCTTTAGCGCCGGTTTTCTTCAGTTCGTCGCCGAATTGTTCCGGCGTGCCGGTCAACACCGGGAAGGTGGCGTAATGATTTGGGATGGCGATTTTTGCGCCCACGACTTTCACGGCTTCGGCCGCGCGGATCGGCCCCATCGTGAAATGATCGCCGATGCAAACCAGCATGATGTCGATTTTGTTGTGATCGGAAATGCGCGCCATGTCCGAAAAAAAATCGGTATCACCGGTATGATAAATCGTCGGGCCATTGCGCACGGAGATCACTGCCCCGGTCGCCATGCCCGCGGCAACCGGCGGAGAATTTTCGTCTTTGCGCACGGTGGAACCGTGCATGGCCGGGACAAAACAAACTTTCACTTCGCCGTCGAGCAAAGTGATTTGGCCGCCGATGTGTCCCGTTGTGTCCGCACCTGCCTGATTGCCCGGATATCCGAGAACGCTGACTACGGCTGCCGAAAGATCGACATTTGCCACAAGCTTCGCGCCGGTTTTTTTCCCGATTTCGACCGAGTCACCAACGTGATCGCCATGCCCGTGGGTCAACACGATGAAATCGACAGATTTCAATTTAGCGATTTCTTCTTTGGCGTGTTCGAGCAGGGGATTGTTTAGCCAGGGATCGATAAGCAGAACTTTGTCGCGAGGGGTGACGATTTTATATCCGGATTGCCCATACCAAGTCAGTTGTGTTGCCATTCTTTATCAAATCGAAAACTCCGATCACGGCGGACGTCTGAATTCGGCCTTGGATGTTGGAGGTTCGACGTTGGGCGTTTGCTTTTTTCAATGGGGCGGTAAGATCCAGGTGTGGATCACGAAGAAGCCCATAAACATCTTGCTGCATCTGATCCTCGAATGGCCCAATTGATCGGCCGATCCCGCCGCTACAACCTAAAACCCGGCCGCGGTGTTCGCCCGTTCGACGCGCTCGCTGAGTCGATCGCTTACCAACAGTTGAGCGGAAAAGCCGCCGCCACGATTTGGAAGCGGGTTCGCGCGCTTTTTCCCGGGAAATATATCGATCCGGAGCTGGTTGTGAAAACGCCGGATAAAAAACTTCGCGCCGCCGGGTTGTCGCGCAGCAAAGTCGCCGCAATCAAGGATCTCGCGGCCAAGACAATCGACGGGACGGTGCCTTCCGCGCGCGTTCTCGCGAAGATGGCCGATGAGGAAATTATCGAACGGCTTATCGCTGTCCGTGGGATTGGGCGTTGGACTGTCGAGATGCTGCTTCTTTTCGATCTCGGCCGGCCGGATGTCTGGCCGGTGCATGATTATGGTGTGCAGAAAGGCTTCGCCAAAGCGTTTGGACGGCGAAAGCTCCCGAAACCAAAACAGTTGATGAAACTCGGAGAGAAATTCCGGCCGCATCGTTCGGCTGCGGCGTGGTATTTCTGGCGAGCGCTGGATGCGCCGGAGAAAACGAACCGGTTCGACGAATAAACGCCAGCGCGATTGACTTTGCCGTCGCCGGTTAATAAAACCCGGGGATTATGGCGACTATCCACGTTAATCGGGGCGCAACGAGTTTGGGCGCATTTCCGGAGGAACAAGTTCGCGAGAGCATCCGAGCAGGGCGATTTTTGCCGAGCGATCTCGGGTGGAAAGAAGGAATGGCGAGTTGGCAGCCGCTTTCTCAGTTTGCAGAATTCGCTGCCGATTTTCCGGCGGGAACGCCCGCTCCGCCCGCGCCGCCACCCCAAGCAGCCGGTGCAGCGCCGGCTTCTGCTGTTGTGGCGACAACGCCGGCCGCGCCCCGAAGCGGATTGCCCTGGGATGAACGGCAAAGCAAAGGATTGGTCAGCGCATTTATCGAGACGTTGCAAATCGTTCTCACCCGGCCGGCTGAAGCGTTCACCGCAATGCGACGCGAAGGCGGGTTGGCCGAGCCGCTTCTCTACGCGGTAATCGGCGGCAGCATCGGCGGAATCGTTTCATTTTTATTTTCGCTGGGCCTGCAGTCGATCGGGTTTTTGGGCAGCCGTAATCACAATGCCTTCGCAATGATGGCAGGAATCGGGGCCGGATCGATCGCGATTATTATTTTGCTGCCGCTGTTTATTGTTATCGGCATGTTTATCGCCAGCGCCGTCATCCACGTCTGCTTGATGATTGTCGGCGGAGCGAAACAAAGTTTTGAAACCACATTTCGTGTGGTCGCCTTCACCCATGGTTCGACCGGGCCGTTGCAAATGATTCCGGTTTGCGGCGGAATGATCGCGGCGGTTTGGGCGTTGGTGGTTTACTGCATTGGTCTCGCCCGGGCCCATGAGATCGAGACGGGTCGGGCGGTTATGGCGGTTTTGCTTCCGCTCGTTGTTTGCTGCGGAGGTGGAATTCTGATCGCGATCATGTTCGGCGCGCTTGGCGCGTGGAGCGGATCGCAACATTGATCATTTTGCGGTGCAAATTCGGACGCGGCCGCTCGAACCCGGCGAAATCAATCACGAATTGATCTGGCTCGCGGTTTCAGTCACGTCCATCGGTTTGGCCGCGATCTGGCTCGGAATCGGTCTCCCTTGGCCGCGTTGCGCCTTTCACGATCTCACCGGACATCCATGTCTCACGTGCGGCATGACTCGATCGGCGATCCGTTTCTTTCACGGCGATTTCATCGGCGCTCTGCGCTGGAATCCTTTGATTTTTTTGGGTCTGTGCGCGGTGACAATCTTTGATGTCTACGCGATTGCGGTTTTGACGAGGCTGACCCCGCGGCTCCGGTTACTTCCATTCCGCTCCGGCGAGAAAAAATTTTTCCGGATTCTGGTGATTGTGCTGTTGATGGCGAACTGGATTTATCTTTTGTCGCGGCCGCCCGGCTTTTTTTGAGTTCGTTTTAAGGCCGCGAGCTCCCCCTTGGTCAACATCCGCCATGCACCGCGCGGCAGATCGCTCAATCGTAAAGTTCCGACGCGGACCCGGACCAGATGTTTCACTTCATAACCCACAGCATAAAACATTCGGCGGATTTGTTGATTGAGACCCTGACCCAGCACAACGCGCAAGCGTGTCGCCCCGATTGAATGCAATCGTGAAATGCGCGCGCGTTTTCCATCGAGGGTGATTCCTCGCAACAATTTCTCGGTGAACGCGCTGTCCCACGGTCGGTCGAGGGTAACTTCGTACTCCTTTTCAATCTGGTGACGCGGATGGGTCAACTGCTGGGCAAGATCGCCATCGTTTGTCAGCAACAGCAGGCCTTCGCTTTGCGCGTCCAGCCGTCCAATGTTGAACAGACGAGGGAATCGCGTCGGCAAAAGATCGAAAATCGTGTCCCGCGCGTTCGGGTCGCTTCGGGTCGACACAAAGCCGGCCGGCTTGTGCATCGCGATCGTTAACGGCGCCTCGACCTGCACGAGTTTGCCATCGACTTTGACGTGATCGCGCTCGGTCGGCTGCGTGCTGAAATCGGTACAAACGCGGCCGTTAATCGTCACTCGTCCGTCGGCGATGAGTTCGTCACATTTGCGCCGGGACGCAATCCCGGCGGCGGCCAGAAATCGATTCAGCCTCATGGCTGAATCGGTTGAGTGGTTGAGTGGTTTAGAAGTTTAGAGGACACGAGTGGTTTTTCGTCTCAACCACTCAACATCTCAACTACTCAACAATCTTCTAGGCGTCCGGCTTTGTCTTGGGGAGGCCGATGACTTTGCGGCCGTCTTTCCATTGGCCGCGCTTCTTCAGAAGCTCGACCCGCTCGAAACGCTTCAGGACGTTGCGTTTAGCGACGATCGTGCTGGCTCCTTTAAGGCTGCGATGCTGCGACATAAATCGGAAATGAGCGCCCAAACTAGCGCGAAGTTGGCGCTTTTCAAACGCCGGTTGGCCGAAAATTACAATTGGTTCGTCAGAACGACTTGCGCCCCGGAGGTGGCTACCTGATGATAAATGTGAAAGCGATCCGTCAAAAGCTGCTGCCAGTGGGGGATGCGATCTTGTTTTATGATCAAATAGATGCCCTCCGGATCGCTCCAGCGACGCAAAATCGCATCTTCGCTGACCGAAACGTCGTTGCCGCCGGGGATGCGCATTTCATCGTTGCGCGGCTGATTCACGAGATAGAACCTGCGGTGCAAATAGAAAACGAGACTGCTCGCATCGTCCAGATCGCCTTCGTAAACGACAACGTCCGATTTGGTCAGCCGGCCCTCCAAATCCCGGGCCGCAGCAGCCAGCGAAAATTGCGGGGACATTCGCGCGACTCCATCCGCCAGAGCCAATGCAATTGGGACCATCGCAATCGCCAACACGGTGAGACAAAGTCGTGGTCGATTTTTGATCGCAAAATAAGTCGCGATGGCAGCCCCGATAATCAGCGAAACCGAAATGATTTCGACCATGCGCCGCAAATCCGGCCAGGCGGAGGGCGGCAGCATCTTTATTGCGTCCCACGCAGTCCAGCTGTTCGGGATCTCGGTGGTTGGTCCAAATTGCGGCTGCGTCCGGGCGATTACTCCGGTCACGATGCCGATGATTCCGAGCGCGGTGACACCGCCTAACTGCCATCGATTTGAAAATCTTTCCCAGGCAGTCGCGGCGAAGATCGCGAACGCGCTCCACATGCTCATGGAATAATAATCCTGACGTTGCCCGATCAGAAGCAGCGGCAAAAAGACGACAGCCATCCAAGTCAGCGGCAACGCCTCGCCAAATGCGAGCTCGTGCGGCCGGATTACTTTTCGCCATGCAACGATTGCTGCCGGCACAATGGCAATCGACCATGGAAACCACCATATGAGGTGCATCCAGATAAACTGGAATCGCGGAACGCCATTATCGCTCCCGGCCATGTGCGAAAATGATCGAAGGTGCCCAAGCCATTCGACCGTGATGAGCTGGCGCAGGAAACCGGGAAAATGTAATTCGGTCACGACATACCAGGGCGCGACCAGGACAACGAAAATCAACAGGTAGGCCCAATGGAACAGGCGGGAGAAGCGGATTCGCGCTTCACGGAAAAACACCGAGAGGAAGATGAAAATCGCCAACGGATATACCACCCCGAGCAAACTTTTTGTCAGGCAAGCCAGCGCGCAACAAATCCAAAAGCCTAAAAACCACCAACCGCGGCCAGGCCGCCGCTGGTAACCAATAATTCCGCACAAAACCGCGCCGTTCACGAACGCGCTAAACAGCGGCTCGGGCATGAGAACCCGCCCGAGAACTGCAGTGCCGCAACAGCAAAGATAAATCAGGCCCGCGAAAAAACCTCGCCGGTAATCCGAAAGTCTTTCCGCGATTAAAAATGTCAGCGCGACCGATGCAATCATCGCCAATGCGATCGGCAAACGCGCAGCGGCGGCAGTGATGCCGAACATTTTGAACGACGCAATAATCAGCCAGTAAACCAGCGGCGGTTTCGGTAATCTGGGTAAACCATCATTGGTTGGCCAAAGAAGTTGATGAGATTCGATCATCTCCCGGGCAGCGCCGGCATATTGTCCTTCGGTGTGATTGTAGAGATCGCTCCAACCGATCGTCGCCAGATGCACCAGCGCAGCGAGCGCAATCAGGCAACCAAACAGAAAATGGCGGACCGGAGGCGGGCTCAACGCCGGTGGATCGATCAGCGCGGTTTCGATTGTGAACGTCCGAGCTTCTGCCGTCATTTCTTGTCGTCGCCGTCGCGATATTTTTCCCAGCCTTCCGGCAACGGAAGTAATTTTGCCGCCGGCATCTCGATCAATGCCATCATCTGCCGGCAATCGGCGATGACCACGTTATCGCTCGATCGTGTGATCTGAAATGCGCACCAGAATCGCGCGCGTTGTAAATCATCGAGCCAGCCTTCAATCACCAGACGGTCGCCGAGTTTCGCCGCGCGCCGGTAATTAATCTCGGTGCGAGCCACCACCGGATATCGTTGAGTTTGAGTCATCTCGGCCAGAGGAAGTCCAAGCGCTTCCGCCAGCGACGTGCGCGCGATTTCGATGAAGCGCAGATAGGCAATGTTCGAAACCACGCCACCGCAATCGGTGTCGAAGAACATCACCTGCACTTCGGTGCGAATCCGTGGCTCTTTGGAATTCATTTGAGAATCGACATCATTGCACGAGCGACTTCCTCCGTCGTCACTTCCTTCATGCAGCGAAAGTCAATTGGACATTCTCGCAAGAAACACGGGCTGCATTCAACATGATGCCGGACCACAATGTGATTCTCGCCAATCGGACCGGTGAGCCGCGGCTCAGTGGATCCGAAAACTGCCACGACCGGAACGCCGAGGAGAGCGGCCAGATGCATCGTACCGGTGTCGTTGGTCAAAAGGGCGCGGCAACCGCGCAATTCCGAAATCAACTCCTCGAGCGTGGTTTGGCCGATTCGGTTAATGCATTTGTCGCCGAGTTTGGCAGCGATTGTTTCTCCGATTGGGGCATCGTTTTCCGTTCCGAACAGAATCCATTTCTCGCCCGACCCGTTGGAAACAGATTCCGCAACTTCAGCGAACCGTTCCGGCATCCAGCGTTTGGCCGGACCGTATTCCGCACCGGGGCAGAGACCAAGAGAGATGCGATGTTTGAGGTTTGAAGTTAGAGGTTCGGCCGAAAGGGTGATTTTGCCGGCGAGGTCAACGTCGGCGCCGCAATCGTCGGCGATGCGAAGAAAACGAAGCGCGTGATGTTCCGGGGGACGAGGTCGACGCGGTTCGCGCACGATTTGATTTAACAACCAGGCCCGGGTATGTCCGCGATATCCCACCTTTCGCGGCACGGACGAAACTTCGAGCGCGGAGCGAAGAGAGTTTGGAAATAGAATCGCTGCGTCAAACGGCTGCTGCTTCTTGATTAAACGCCTGGCGGCAAAGACAGATTTGTCGGGCGAGGACAAAACTTCGTCGACTTCCGCAACCAATTTCCAGACCGGCGCAATTTTTTCCGGCGCGAGAACCGTCACATGCGCATCGGGCCGGCCGTTCTTGATTGCGCGCACGGCCGGAACGCTCATCACCGCGTCGCCCAGCCAGTTGCTGCTTCGAATCAAAATACGAAAAGGCTTCAACTTTCCGGCCGGAACATCTTTCGGCAGATAAATTCCCCGTTTATAGCGGTTCAGAAGGAAATTCGGACGCGGCGTTTTCCAGCGATTGTGCACCCAAAAACCATCTTCCGGCGCATGACGAATCTGTTGCTCGATGATTTCGTTTATTTTGGAAGTCAGAGCCTCGATTGAAGCGCCTGGAGTGTCGAAGCGTTCGGTAAAAACCATCCGCCACCGCGCATGTCCGGTTGTGTAAACCGCCGCCGCGATCACCCCGGCTCGGCTCCGTTTGGCCAGAAGCGCCGGCAGGGGCGAAGTGGAAGCAAGCTTTCCAAAAAACGGCGTCCAAATCCCCTGGTCCCCGGCGTGCTGGTCGCTCAGGATGCCAACGCCGCCGCCTGAACGGAGCAAGTCGATCACCGGTTGGAATCCTTCTCTGCGATCAAACAGCTCGAGCCCGGTGCGGCTTCGGCTGGCTCGGACGTGCTTATCGATAAAACGATTGCCGAGTTTTTGATACACGCTCGCGTTGCGGACGAAACCGACAAACTTCGGCATCAGTGACGCAAACAATTCCCATGTAGCCAGGTGACTCAACACCAGCACGACCGGTTTGCCAGCGCGAAACTCACGGGCCATCGATTCTATGTTTTCGACGGTCACGCTTTGCAGGATTTGATCGGGGGACATTCGCATCAGTTTCACCGTGCATAGAAGATTGGCGCCCAGGCGCTGGAAATGTCGCCGGACCAGACACCGCAGTTCGGCCGGCGATTTTTCCGAGCCGAATGCAATTCCGACGTTGTGCAAAGCCAGCCGGCGATATTTGGGAACAAGGACCCAGGCGCAAAAGCCAAATGCTTGTCCGAGGGCGAAGGCGGCACGCAGCGGTAAAAGGCCGATTAGCGCAAAGCCTGTCCGATATATAAAATAGACGAAATACTCGAGCATGAATCTCGGCCAAGCCCGCCAAACGCGTGACAGCGTAAATTTGCACGACCGACGCTGCAATGAAATATAATATGGCGGTAGTTGCGCAGCTTCGTTAGGCATGTAAGCGGCTTGATCTGATGAAAATGAAAAAGGATTTGTGGCTGGGATTGAACGAACGCGCTCGAAAGTCTCTGGCAGCGCGGGATTACAAGACCGGCTCGTTGGGTCAGCAGATTTCCGGTTCGGGCGTGGATGCGGGGGATCTGGTTGGTCCGAGACGCAAAGCGGAATTGAAAAAGGAATGGATCCCGGGCGTTGAAATTTTTCCAAGGACGGTTCACGCCCAGCGGCACCGCGGCAGTTTTGGCGAGCTCGCGCGGGAGTCGGAAGGAATTCTCGGCAAGATTGGGCTGCGGCCAAGGCAATGGTCGGCCGCGCGCATGTTCGCCAACAGCGCCAAAGGGTTCCACATTCATCCGCCCAGCAGTCCCG
Organism: Spartobacteria bacterium; assembly: GCA_021324035.1. Taxonomy (GTDB): domain Bacteria; phylum Verrucomicrobiota; class Verrucomicrobiia; order Chthoniobacterales; family UBA10450; genus AV40. The sequence continues at coordinate 16,132 of JAJPJU010000186.1, forward strand.
ACGATACGACCGCGGAGAAATGGCTGCGCCGTTTGTTCGTAACCCAGGCCGAAAAGTATTCGCTCCGTCCATACGATCGCGAGCAATGGGATGTGATGTTCTTCCTCCAAGGCCGCGCGGAAGTGTTTTTACGAGACGCCCGGGCCGGGTTGCCGGAGCGAACCATGCGATTTTTTATCGATGGCGACAATCATCGCGGCCGCAACAACGCCGGGATCGTCATACCTCCGGGGGTCGCGCACGCGATTCGCGCCGAAGGTTCGGAAGATTTAATCATGGTTTACGGCACGACCACGACGTTTCATCCGGAATTCGAAGGCCGGATTGCGAGTGAAATTGAAACTGCGGAATTGCCGCCGGGTTGGCGGAAATTCTTAACCCTGTAGCGGCGGTCTATGACCGCCGGTTTAATAGTTCGGCGCTCATAGAGTGCCGCTACAGGTGATGAAACGCCAATTCGATCCCGCGACCCTCGAGATAATGGACCGGCTACAGCCGGTCTCCGCCGAATTGGAGGACGATCTTCACAATCTCCGGCAACTGAATCGCTGGTTCGGCAGTTATTCTTTGATTGAATCTTTCCTGCGCCGCTGGATCAATCCCGGCGCCACGCTCCGGGTTATCGATCTTGCGACGGGATCGGGCGATATCCCGCGATTGATTGCGGATTATGCTGGCCGTGTTGGCGCGACAGTCCGGATTGATGCCGTCGATCAGCAATCGTCGACGCTCGAGATCGCGAAAAAGCTCAGTGCGGGCTATTCGAATATTTCGTTTGTCGAGGGGAACATTCTCGAACAGCAGAGCGCTGAACCGTACGACATGGCGCTTTGCACACTGGCTCTCCATCATTTCAGCGAAGAGGACGCCGTGCGCGTCCTGCGTCGTTGCCGCGAGCTTTCCCGAAAGTTTGTTCTCGTTTCGGATCTGCGTCGCGGCTGGTTAGGCACAATCGGGGTTCACCTTTTGACGGTAACGTTGTTTCGCGAACCGATGACGAAATTCGATGCAAGACTTTCCGTGGCGCGGGCGTTTTCATTTTCTGAACTCGATGACCTGGCGAGGCGCGCCGGCTGGAAAGACTTCGGTCACGCAAATTTCAAGTTCGCCCGCCAGGCCGTCTGGCTCGAGTAAATCTCGCGCCGAACCTTTTTTCTTGAAAGAAATTCTGCGGTCGCGCGTAGACCCGTTATGAACGAACACTCATCCCTGGCAGCTCGCGGTGCGGCAATCGTCGTCGCTTCGCTTCTCCTCGCAGTTGGCGTGTCGGTCGGCGGGTCTTTCGTCGGCGACGGGATTGCGAACTGGAACAGCGGCCGCCGCATCATCGCCGTAAAAGGTCTTTCAGAACGCGAAGTGCCGGCGAGCGTCGCCACTTGGTCGATTGGTTATCGCGCGACTGGGAACGATTTGGACGCAATCAATCGGAAACTGACCGAGAGCACCAAAACGGTGTTGGCCTTCATGAAAGGCGCCGGGTTCGGTGAGAAGGACATCGCCGTGCAACCTCCCGCGCTTCACGACGCCGATATGGAACCTCGCGAAAAAGATGTGCCACCGCCACCGGAACGGTATCGCGCGGAGCAATCCGTCCTTTTGCGAACTGCGAAAGTTGACTTGATCAAGCCCGCGCTCGCGACGGCCTCGAACCTGATGGTCAACGGCGTCCTGCTGTCTGAAGGATGCCGGCCGAATTACGTTTACAATCAACTGAATGACATCAAGCCGACGATGATTCAGGAAGCAACCAAGAACGCCCGGGTTGCGGCCGAGCAATTCGCGCGTGATTCACAAACCAATCTAGGAAAACTACGAAGTGCATCGCAAGGCTGGTTCCAGGTGGAAGATCGAGATGCTGCGACGCCGGAGCGCAAGCTGGTCCGGGTGGTGGTAGACGTTGATTACGAGCTTCACTAGCCAGAAATCTTTCTAATTCGCGCCGCGGGTTGGACTAGTTCATGGTTGCGGCGTGCAGCTCGTCACCAAAATATCGGAAATTCCACAGCGTAACGCGACAAAGCGGCGAGTGCTCGTGCCGACAATGGGCGCGTTGCACAAGGCTCATGGCGAACTGATTCGCGTCGCGCGAGAAAAAGCCGGCCAAAACAGCGAGGTCGCAGTCAGCATTTTCGTTAATCCCCTGCAGTTCGAGCCCGGGAGCGATTACGAAAAATATCCGCGTCCGGAAAAAGATGACGAGGAGTTCTGTCGCAAAGCCGGAGTCGACCTTTTGTTTCGGCCGAGTGCCACGGAAATGTATGCGAAGGACCGTTCCGTATTTGTGGAAGAGAACGCGTTATCCAACGTGCTTGAAGGGAAATCGCGCCCCGGACATTTCCGGGGTGTTTGCACCGTGGTTGCCAAGCTGTTCAATATTTTCCAACCGGACGCGGCGGTTTTCGGCGAAAAAGATTTTCAGCAACTCGCGATCCTTCGCCGAATGGTTCGTGATCTAAATTACGAAATCGAGATTGTCGCAGTCCCAACCGTGCGCGAATCGGACGGACTCGCCTGTAGTTCGCGCAATGCTTATCTGAACCCTGAGGAGCGAAAACAAGCCGGGATTCTGCGCAGAGCGCTGCTGCCTGCGAAAAATTCCCAGCTGACATCGGCCAAGGAAATCATCGAGCTTGTGAGCAAGACAATCATGACAGCGCCGCTCGCCCGAATCGATTATGTGGCTTTGGTCGATGCCGATACCTTGCAACCGATCGACACTGCAAAACCAAATTCGGTTCTTGCCGTTGCGGTTTATTTTGGAAAGACCCGGCTGATCGACAACATTCTCGGATGAAGGCGTACGATTTCGTCGTTATTGGGAGCGGAATTGCCGGGTTGAGTTTCGCCCTCAAAGCGGCGCGACATGGCTCGGTCGCCGTTGTCACAAAACGCAAAGGCGCCGATAGCAACACGGCGTGGGCGCAGGGCGGCATTGCCTGCGTTACCAGCGACGAAGATTCGTTCGAGCTTCACGTCCGCGACACACTCGATGCCGGCGCGGGGTTGTGTGATGAAAGAGTCGTTCGCACTATCGTGACTGAAGCGCCGGCCCGGATCCACGATTTGGTTGAGCTGGGATTACATTTCGACGAGCGGGAGGTTTCAGGCCATCGCGAATTCGATCTCGGCCGCGAAGGCGGACATTCGAAGCGTCGCGTGCTTCATGTCGCCGACGTGACCGGAAAGGAAATCGAGAATGTTTTGTTGCGCGAGTTAAGCCGCCAATCGCATGTCGATTTGCTGGAAAATCACATGGCGGTGGACCTGATCACCGCGGCGAAACTCGGTTTCGCGGCTGAGGATCGTTGCCTAGGCGTTTACGTTCTCGACGAACAGACCGGCGAAGTCGAAACTATCCGGTCCGATCGAATTGTTCTCGCCACCGGCGGTTGCGGAAAAGTTTATCTCTACACGACGAATCCCGACATCGCGACCGGTGACGGAGTAGCGATGGCGTGGCGGGCCGGGGCGACGATCGCGAACATGGAGTTCGTTCAATTTCATCCAACCTGCTTGTTTCATCCGAAAGCGAAGTCTTTTCTGATTTCGGAAGCGGTCCGCGGTGAAGGCGGCATTTTGCGAAACAATCGCGGCGAAGATTTTATGAAACGATACGATCCGCGAGGCTCGCTGGCACCCCGCGATATTGTGGCACGCGCGATCGACGCCGAAATCAAACGTTCCGGCGCGCAATGCGTTTTCCTGGATATAACCGATAAGCCGGTCGAATTCCTTCGCGAGCGATTTCCAAACATCTATGAAACTTGTTTGCGGTTTGGGATCGATATGACCAAACAACCGATTCCGGTCGTGCCGGCGGCGCATTATCAATGTGGCGGCGTCAAAACCGATGTGAACGGCGCAACCAGTTTGTCGGGATTATACGCGATCGGCGAGGTTGGTTGCACCGGACTGCACGGCGCCAACCGCCTGGCGAGCAATTCGCTGCTCGAGGGTTTAGTCGTGGCGCACCGCGCGGTGGCGGCGGCGATAGAGTCCCGATCGTTACGAGATCAGCGCGCGATTCCATTGCCAGAGTGGGAATCGGGCAACGTGCAGGACGTCGATGAGTTGGTTGTCATTTATCATAACTGGGATGAAATCCGGCGTCTGATGTGGGATTACGTCGGCATTGTGCGCACAGACAAGCGTCTTCAGCGGGCAAGTGCGCGGTTACGAAATCTTCAGCGCGAAATTCGTGAGTTCTATTGGAACTTCAAGGTATCGGTGGATCTACTGGAATTGCGCAACCTGGCCACGGTGGCGGCGTTGATCGTCGACTCGGCGTTGAGCCGCAAGGAAAGCCGCGGTTTGCATTACACGCTCGATTATCCGGAGAGGGACGAGCGCGATTATGTCCGAAGTACCTTGCTGAGCAGGGTATAACAATGGAACAGATAGTGCTTCTACCAATTGTAACCGCCAGCGGCACTGGTTTTTCCATAACGAAAGGCCTTGCGGAAGGCGGAAAAATCGGATAGAAACAGGCCACCCTTTTGCCGATGAGACGACTTCTCGCTCTGCTAGTCCTCGCCACCTCTTTCGGGGCGGTTTATGGGGAGGAGCAATCCAGTTCGCCTTACGCGACGGCCGCGGATTTCGCGAAATACGCGATGAAATTGCGCGAGCAAGCGTTGCTGAAGGTTGAGCCGCAGGTATTTGTGCCGACCAGTTCACGTCCGGCCGTCCAGCGTTATCCCTGGAAGACAAATATTGTGACCACGGTGTTCTGGATTGGCGAACAAGCCGGCGGGAATAACCCGGTGCCGAATTTCCGCAGCTCGTGGGACCTGAATTGGCAGGCGAACTATGGAGGGTTTGATAATCCGGATCGGTCCCAGCGCCGGAGCTACATTCCGGTGTCGTTCGTTCCGCGCCAAAATCCATTTTATTGCGCGCTTCCCTACAACGACGTCACTCACGGGCAATTCAAGCCGGAAGCGCCATTAGTGATTCCGTGGTTTAAGCAAGCCTACATGGGCCAGGGCCAATCGGTCTGCTGGCACCGCTGGATTGCTATTCGTAAGGGAAATCGCACCTGTTTCGCCCAATGGGAAGATTGCGGCCCGTTTCGCACCGATCACTTTCAATACGTCTTCGGCAACGAACGGCCAAAGCCGAACCTGAACCACGGTGCCGGATTGGATGTTTCGCCGGCAGTCCGTGACTATCTCGGATTGCAGCCGACCGACGTCACCGACTGGCAATTCGTAGACGTCAAAGATGTCGCGGCGGGTCCGTGGCGCAGCTATGGCGACAATAACAATTTCGTTCTCGCCCGTCGCCAAATGGAACAACGCCTTGTTCAGCAGAACGGCGGAGCAGACAAGGCAAAGAAGTAGGGTGGCTTCAGCTTAGTCTCGGCTTGAGCTCGGCAAACTTTGTTTGCAGCTCCTCCATTTGAACCGACCACGGTTCGTAGCGAGCGCGCCGTTTTTGAAAATTTTCGCGAAGAACCTGGAAACGTTGCGACATTTCCGCGCAAAAAGAGTCGATAGCTTTTCCAAATTGTGATTCCAGCGCTTGCTTGAACTCGGGCCGTTTCGGATCCAGTTCGTGTTCGTAATCTCCAAAGATTCGCCGGCGGTGATTGAACGCCACGTAAATGGCAAAGAGTAATGCGGCCGCCGCAATTCCTGCCGCCGCGATTGCTGCCGGCATGTTTCGATTGATCAGCAATGCGGCCGCCCCGCCGCCAATGACCATGAGCGCGATTGCCGCGCGCATCGCTATTGCTGTGCGAGCGAACGATCGTCCGAGCCGTTCCTGGAGTGATTTCCCACCAAGAATATCCAGGAAAGCGCGCTGAATTGCCTCGGACAATTCGCGCCGCTGTCCGGCGAAATCGGGAATCTTCGGGCGTGCTTCTTTCCGGAGCTCGGCTGACAATTCGTGATCGAGCAAATCCTGCATTTGTGGCCAGACACTGCGGAGATCTGTTTCGAGCGCGCTGACGGATTTGTCGATTTGGGGCTTCATGAGTTCACGCAGTCTCGCCTCGACTCGCTCGTGCAAACTCCGTTGCCGATTTTTTCGGCCGGCAATGAGGCCAATTGCGCTCCAGGCAGTTATGTTTTGTTGCAAGAGTCTGGTCCTCTCTTCCGTAGTTTGGTCGTAGCCGCTTTCAATATCGTGAACCAGGCTTCCGATCTGCCGCCGCAACTGATCCCGGCGATTCTGTAACAAACCGTCGAGCCGCGCCAAGGCGGTCTCGTCGGTCGAAATTTTTCCGAGCAAAGCCCGGAGTTCGCCCGACAAATCGTCTAACACCACTCGCGCAGCCTGAAAAGTGGAGCGCAACTTCAACATCCGCGTGCTCGATTCGGTAACGATGAAATTGATTTGGTCCTCGAGTGGACCGAAGGCGCTTTCCTGCCAAAGCCGTTCCTTGTCTACACCACTGGTCCGAGCGAGAAGCGCTTTGCGGGCGGAAATTGCAAAGATCGGCGGGACAAAACCGAGCTGACGCAATGCAGTATCCTGAAGATGGCGATAGATCACTTCGATCTCGGTTGGTTCCCGCAAATCGACCTGTTGAAGCACGAAGATGACATTTTTGAGCCAGGTCTTCTGAAGGAAATTTAAGAACTCCCAGTTTGATTGCGTCCACGGATTCACAACCGAGAAAACGAACAGGACAACGTCCGCCCGAGGCATGAACTCCTCGGTCGTCATCTGATGCTCCTTCACCATGCTGTTGGTACCGGGCGTGTCGACAACGCTGAAGTCGCGCAGGAACGGGATCGGCAAATAGCGCTCGGTCAGGCGCTCTGAAATTTCGTTCGTTTTTTCCTCTGCTCCGTAACGAAAAAGATAAACCCGGTCGGTCGCCGGCAGCACATCGGCCCTGGCAAATTCACTTCCGAACAAGGCATTCAGGAGCGAAGATTTTCCAG
>JAJPJU010000066.1 GCA_021324035.1 Spartobacteria bacterium
AATGCATTTCGGGGGTGAAATTTTTCAACGGCGCCCATCGTTTTCTTCCAACCCTGATCAAACTCGAAGGTTTTACTGTCACGGAAGTGCCCGTTTCCAACAATCCGCGCCATGCGGGGCAGAGTCATTACGGCGTATGGAATCGCTTGTTCAAATCGTTTCGCGATTTGCTTGCGGTTCGCTGGATGAAATCGCGAAGATTGCGCTACGAAATTGCCGAATCCCTCAATAACCCATGAATACTTCAATCGTTATCGCGGTGACATGGTTCGGCCAGGAACATCGGTTCCTTGGTCTGGACTGGAATTATCTCGTGATCATCGGCCTGATTGGAAACGCGACGTTTTCGATGCGTTTCCTTGTGCAATGGTACGCCTCTGAGAAACAAGGAGAGAGTGTAATCCCGGTTTCGTTTTGGTACTGGAGCATCGGCGGCAGCATCATCATGTGTTCGTACTTCGTCTTCCGGCGCGACCCCGTAGGAATTCTGGCTTATCTGCCAAACTCGTTGATTTACATTCGAAATTTGATGCTGATTCGTAAGCGCAAACTGGCTTACACGGCCGCAACCTCGTCTCAGAGTCCACGCGAAAACGAATAGCGGCCATGGCACGGCGAGATCCGCGCGTTGACGCATATATTAAGAGGGCGCAGCCGTTTGCCCGGCCGATCCTGAAACATTTGCGCAAGATCGTGCATGCCGGCTGCCCGGATTGCGAAGAGACCATCAAATGGCGGATGCCGTTTTTTGAGCACAAAGGCCCGATCTGCTTCATGTCCGCGTTCAAACAACATGCGGCCTTCGGATTTTGGAAAGGCAAACTGCTTTTCGGTGACAAAGACGAAGGCGCAATGGGACACTTTGGCAGGCTGACGTCGATCAGCGATTTACCTAACGAGAAGCAATTGACCGGTTATGTGCGCAAAGCCGCCGAGTTAAATGAACGCGGCGTCCAGAAAAAACGGACCCCGCGCGGCACGCAGAAGGTAACGGTTCCGTCGGACCTGAAATCAGCCCTGGCAAAAAACGCGAAGGCTCGGAAAACGTTCGAGGATTTCAGTTACAGCCACAAAAAGGAATACGTCGAGTGGATCACCGGCGCGAAACGCGACGAAACGCGGAAGAAACGATTGAAGACCGCGATTGAATGGCTGGCTCAGGGCAAACCGCAAAACTGGCGCTACATGTGAATCATTAGCAGTTGTCACCGGGCTGAAGGCACGGCGTTGATAAAACGTATTCAGTTGCCGATGAAACGTTTGAGGTCTTCGGGAAGTTCCGCTTTCCACTCATGCTCGTTCTCAATCACGAGTTTGGCGGAGTGGAGCGCGTGCCGCGGCAAGAGCAATTCGCGCTCAAGTTTCGCTGTCCAGCCGGTTTCGATAAACTTCAAATAAAGGTTCTCGTTGGGTCCATAGATTTTGTCGCCAACGATTGGATAGCCAAGCGATGCCAGGTGAACGCGGATCTGATGGGTTCTTCCCGTTTTCGGAATCGCGCGAATCAGTGCGAAACGTTCTCCTGGCAGGGAGCGATCCCTGGGCAGGCCGTCCCTACCTGCTCTGTTGGTGAAGCGCTGCTCAACCCGAAACTTGGTGACAGCCGCCGCGCCTTCGGGATGAATCATTTGTTTGAGCCAAATCGCGGACGGCTGATGCTTTCCCTGTCGAGTCATTGCCGCATCGACGATTTTTGTTTCCCATTCCGGCCAGCCCCAGACGATCGCGAGATATTCCTTGTGAACGCGTTGTTGCTGCATGAGCAAACCAAATCGACGCGCGGCCGCAGATGTTTTGGCAACGAGCACCAGGCCGCTGGTTTCGCGGTCCAGGCGATTGACGATTGAAACTTGTCCTCCATTCGCGATTTCAAATGCGAGCAATTCGCGGAGCTGTTTCCATAATGTTGTCCGCTGGTCCGGCTTGGTCGGATGAGTCAGGAGCAGAGCCGGTTTGTCGACAACGATGTAATCGTCGGATTCGTCGATAATTTTGAAGCCCGGCGCGCGATCTTTCGTCGAAATAGAAACGATGTCGTCATTTCTTTTGATCCTTCCCGTTGTGATCTGTGGAGGGGTGGGCGCTGGCATCGGCTACGTTTATCGGTTTCGGGTTCAACCGCGCCGGCTCATGACCGTTCTGGCCGCAGTCGCGATCTTCCTGTTGATCGAGATTACGTCCGGAACTTTGTCCAGCAAGTACACGGTGTTTGAAAACCTTATGGAGCAGTTCTCTCTTTTGCCGCCGTTCCTCTTTCTTTACCTGTTGCCGGCTTCGTTTGGCTCATTTTTCGTGGCCCGGCGGTTTCGGACATGGTGGGAATGATTTTTGTCATGCCTGGCCTGACCTATGGGCATGGACTTGACCTGCCCGGCAAAACCGATTTACCTAGACCCCCTACCTCAAACCCAGGAGAGCAACGCCGTGGAACTTAAGGACATCAAAGCCATCATCGACTTGATGAAGAAGAACGATCTTTCCGTGTTCGAGATGGAGAAGGACGGGTTTCGCCTCAAACTGCAAAAGGGGTTGGGCGACCAACCGGTTATGGTTGCGGCCGCCCCCCCGACGGGAGTTGCCCCGGTGGCCAATGCTCCAACAAGCGCCGCCGCAGCTTCGGCCGCGGCCGCTTCTGAAGCGGGGAATCTCAAAGACATTACCTCGCCGATGGTTGGCACGTTTTACCGGGCGGCGTCTCCAGATGCGCCGGCCTTTGTCGATGTTGGAACGAAAGTCACTGCGGACACGGTGGTTTGCATTATCGAAGCGATGAAAGTGATGAATGAAATCAAGGCGGAAGCGAACGGAGTAATTGCCGAAGTGGTGGCGGAGAACGGGAAACCGGTCCAATTCGGCCAGGCGCTATTCCGAGTCCGTTAGTTGAGGGTTGAGAGTTAAAATCCAACGCTTTTTCTGTCTGCTCTCAACTCTCAACTAAAGACTCTCAACTGATGTTCGAGAAAGTCCTGATTGCCAACCGTGGGGAGATTGCGCTGCGTATCATTCGCGCGTGCAAAGAGCTCGGCATTCGCACGCTCGCAGTCTATTCCGATGCCGACGTTGACTCGTTACATGTGCAGCTCGCTGACGAAGCCATCTGCATTGGCGCAGCGCCGAGCTCCGAAAGTTATCTCAAAGTCGAGCGGATCATGAGCGCGGCGGAGATCGGTGATGTCGATGCGATTCATCCCGGTTACGGATTCCTGGCCGAGAACGCCCACTTCGCGGAAGTCGCGGAAAGCTGCAAAATCAAATTCATCGGGCCTCCGTCGCACGTAATCCAAAAGATGGGCGACAAGGACATGGCTCGCGCGTGCGCGCGCAATGCTGGTGTGCCGATAACGCCGGGCAGCGATGGTGTTGTCGCCGACGACAAGGAGGCGGCCAAAGTCGCGAAAAAGATCGGCTATCCGGTCATGATTAAAGCGGTCGCCGGCGGCGGCGGTCGCGGAATGCGCGCTGCCCACAACGAATCAAGTTTGATCACCGGATTTCACGCGGCCAAAATGGAAGCGGAGAAGGCGTTCGGTAATGGCGATGTTTACATCGAGAAACTCATCATCAATCCCCACCACATCGAGTTCCAAATTGTGGCCGACAGCCAGGGCCATTTGATTCATCTCGGCGAACGTGATTGTTCGATTCAACGGCGCAATCAAAAGGTGATTGAAGAATGCCCGTCCCCAATCATGACGCCCGGCTTGCGTAAAAAAATGGGCAGCGCCGCGGTCAAGCTGGCCAAATCGATCGGTTACGAAAATGTCGGCACCATGGAGTTCCTGGTCGACGACCATGGACATTTCTATTTCATGGAAATGAACACCCGCATTCAAGTCGAGCACACGATTACCGAAGAAGCTTATGGATGCGATTTGGTCAAAGAACAGATCCGCATCGCTGCCGGTGAGCAGCTTTCAAAACACATCGCCCATGCCGAACTGCATTCGCATGCGATCCAATGCCGCATCAACGCCGAGGATCCGGCGGCCAATTTTCAGCCGTCGCCTGGCCGCATAAAATTTTACTACGCGCCGGGCGGTCGCGGGGTTCGGATCGATTCGCACGCCTATACCGGCTACACCGTTCCGCCCTACTACGACTCGCTGATTTCCAAGATCATCACCGTCGGCGCGACCCGGGACTCCGCGATCGACCGAATGCGCCGGGCGCTCGACGAATATTATGTCACTGG
>JAJPJU010000113.1 GCA_021324035.1 Spartobacteria bacterium
CGCCTGACGGCGCTTTGGCTGCGCGATGTACCGTGCGCGGAGGCGGAGTTGGCAGCTCCGTTGGGAGCGAACTGTTTATAGTTTTCCCATCGCGCGAGAAGTGGAGATCCATCGGAGATATAGATTCCGCGCCTAGCGGCGCTTTGGCTGCGCGATGTACCGTGCGCGGAGGCGGAGTTGGCAGCTCCGTTAGGAGCGAACTGTTTATAGTTTTCCCATCGCGCGAGAAGTGGAGATCCATGGGAGATATACATTCCGCGCCTGACGGCGCTTTGGCTGCGCCACGCACTCTGCGCGGAGGCGGAGTTTGCAGCTCCGTTAGGAGCGAACTGTTTATAGTTTCCCATCGCGCGAGAAGCGGAGCTCCATCGGAGCGACATCGCCAACGGTAATCTTCACAGACGTATGTGTTGGAATGTCCACGGATATTTCGGACCTAGACGCGGTCCGTCGCGTCAGTTGATCTGGTAGCGGCAGTGCGGATTGCATCCACGAGCAGATCGTCTTGATGGGAAAAAATCGTGCGCAGATCCAGCCTGACGCGCCCGCCGCTGATGTAACTCACGATAGGCGGTGTCCCGGAGCGCAACCCCGCGCCAAATTCCTCTACCGTGCAATTCTCCGGCAGCAAATCGATGGTGATGGAAGGCACGATTGATCTTGGTAGAGTGCCGCCGCCCGCTTTGCCAGTTCCGGCGCCGATCATGATTTTGACCGGCAATCCCTGGAGACGGGTCACGATCGCCGCAGCTCGAGCGCGCAACTCATCTTTTGGAATTTGAAGAAGGGCGAGGGCGGGAATTTCGCTGGTGACTTGATTGAGATGAAGATCGACGGTCGTTTGCAGCGCAGCGAAAGTGAGCTTGTCGCATCGCAACGCTCGAAAAAGCGGCTCGCGTTTCAAGGCATCGATAAATCGTCTTTTGCCAACGATGATTCCCGCCTGAGGTCCGCCGAATAACTTGTCGCCGCTGAAGCAGACGAGATCGGCGCCGGACTTCAGCGCTTCCATTGGAGTCGGTTCGTGATAATGCAGACCGATCTGATCCGTCGGGATCAATGCGCCGCTGCCTAAATCTTCGACGAATGGAATGCCTTTTTTGTGGGCCAGCGCGGCGAGTTCTTTGGTTGAAGGTGAATCCACAAAGCCGCTCATGAAAAAATTACTGCGATGGACTTTTAGAATCAGAGCGGTTTGTTTGCCGATTGCGTGCGCATAATCCGCGACCGTTGTTTTATTGGTCGCGCCGACTTCACGAAGGTTTGCCCCGCTTGCTTCCAGGATTTCTCCGATGCGAAAACCGCCGCCAATCTGGACGAGTTCTCCGCGTGAAATAACGACGTCGGCTTTGTTGCCGGCGGCACGTCGCCCGCCAATAAAGTACTGAACGATCAGGACCAAAGCGGCAGCACAATTGTTTACGACAGTTGCCGCTTCAGCCTCGCACAGGACTGCAATTGCGCGCTCGAGGTAGGCGCCGCGGCTCCCACGGTCCCCGGTTGGGAGGTCGAGCTCTATATTATTATAAGCGGACGCCACGTTGCGGAGCACCTCGCCGGCGCCCTGGGGAAGTGGGGCCCGGCCAAGATTGGTGTGAATGACGATTCCGGTCGCATTAATGATGGGTTGAATCCGGGTGGTGCGAAGCGTTGCAATTGCAGCGCGGATCCGATCAAGGATGATGCCGGCCTCGGGGATTTTGCGCGCTTTCCGCAAATCAGCGACCTCGCGGCGCACAAGGTCGACTACTAAAGGCCGCGGCAAATCCACCTGGCCTAACGAATCGAGAATTGTGTTTACCGCTGGAATTGCGCGACGGCCGCGCCCTTTCATTTTGTCGTGCATATCAGCTTTGATTCTCGACGAGTTATCCGGCCAATAACCGTCGCGCACGGAGTTCGGTTTCTCTTCAGGACTGCGAAAACTTTTTTGAGCGAGCGTTCGGGAACGCAAAGGAGCAGTCCGCCACTGGTCTGAGCATCGGCCAGCAGGGTGCGCTGAATCGGCGACGCAGACTCTAAATCGGATGTTCGAGCCACTGCGTTTAAATTGTCCCGCGTGCCGCCGGGAACGCATCTTTTGTCGATCAAATCGAAAATCTCACCGCTGATTGCCGGAACAAGCTCCGGATAAAGGTCTGCGCCGACTTTGCTCGCGCGACAAATGTTGGCGAGATGACCGAGCAATCCAAACCCGGTGATATCGGTCGCCGTGCGAATGAGTTTTCGCTCTGCCAGTTCGGCGCCGGAGGAATTTATCTGAGACATCAGCGCGATCACTTTTTTCTGAAGCGTGCGCGACGCGAGGCCGCGTTTGATGGCGGTTGTGGCGATGCCGGTTCCGAGCGGCTTCGTGAGGACGAGGAGATCTCCAATTCGTGCGGTGGCGTTGGTAAGGATGTTCCGAACATCGACGAGCCCGGTGACCGCGAGGCCGTAAACAGGTTCCGGATTGCGAATCGAATGTCCGCCGATGATTGCACAGCCAACTTCGGCGGCTTTCTCGAGACCGCCGCGCAAAATTCGCGCGATGGTTTTTGGCGAAACCAGATCTTGAGGAAAACCCATAAGATTCAGCGCCGTGATTGGCCGACCGCCCATGGCGAAAACATCCGAGAGCGCATTCGCGGCGGCGATTTGTCCGTAAGCGAATGGATCGTCGACGATGGGTGTGAAGAAATCCACGGTTTGGACGAGCGCGCGGTTGTTGTCCAGTTTGTAAACGCCGGCGTCATCGAACGTGCTTGAGTTCACGAGCACATTGCGATTTCGATAAGTCGGTAGCTGCCGCAAAACTTGCGACAGGGCCTGTTGGCTCAACTTGGCTGCTCAACCAGCACAGGTCGATAACGAGGTTAGTTTACGGATCTGTTCGCGCGACAAACGGGTTCACCTCC
>JAJPJU010000309.1 GCA_021324035.1 Spartobacteria bacterium
CCATTGCGACGACGATCAGGATTCGATTCACCCTGAATTTTCGCGACAAGAGAAACAGAAGCGTTAACGGCCAAATCAGGTAAAACTGCTCTTCGATCGATAACGACCACAAGTTGCCGAGAATGCCGATGTCATGGCCGAACGCTCTCAGCCAATTCGCGATGTAAAATAACGCGCCTAACGAATCCCAGCGCACCCTGGACGTCTGCGCACTTGTTTCAAAGACGCTGACAAAAATGTTGATTACGATCAGCAACAGCAGCACCGCCGGGAGAATTCGGAGGCCGCGGCGGGCGTAGAATTTTTTCAGACTAATTTGATTCGTCGCCGCGAACTCGGAAACGAGAATGGCGGTGATCAGGTAGCCGCTCAGAACAAAGAAAATATCAACGCCGAGCCCGCCGGCATGAACGTAGCCCAGGTGCTGGGCCATGACCAAAAACACGGCGATGGCCCTGATGCCGTCGAGCGACGGTTCGTAACCGAAATTCTTTTTTGATTTCTGATCTCGCGCCTGCGCCGGGTGTAGCACCGGAGCAGCATAAGTAAGCGGTTTCCCGTCGCCAACCTCGACCTTCGATTATTTCGGCGATTCGATTAGCAGAGGAGCTGCTTGACGCAATCGATCAGCACCGAAATCGAAAAGGGCTTCACGAGATATTTCACCTCGTGCTTGTTAAAGAACAAGGCAATGTGCGGATCGGCGGCAAAACCCGTGATGAAGATGAAGCGGTCGGCCAGCGTTGGACGGACCTCTTTTGCCTTCAAATAAAATTCGTCGCCGCGGAGCTTCGGCATTTTTAAATCACAAATCACGGCGTCATATTCGTGCGCCTTGACCTTCATCATTGCTTCCTCGCCATCGAAGGCGAGATCGACCAGAAAGTTTTCGTCGGCCAGAATCCATTGCAGAGCCGAGGCCAGCTGCTTGTCGTCATCCACCACCAGGACGGCCTTGAGTTCAAGACTCTGGATGACCGGCTGCATTTCATGGGGGAGCGGATCAAAATGCTTCATCGGAGCCACAGCTTAAGCAGACACGGTGCCACCAAACGGATATCAAAGGTCAGCCGCCAGCGGCCGAAGGAGATCCTGTGGTTCGTTCAGATTTCGGAATAATGGAATTTCTTCAGGCAGGACCTCAATTGGGCGCAGTTTGCCCAGGGTAATCAGCTTTCGAATGACCGGTTGCAGCGCAAAATCATAAGCCGCCAGCGCTTCGGCGAACATCCCTGCGTAATTACCCGAATAAATCGCGACCAGGGGCTCGGCCCGGCTTTCAATTATTGGAACGATTCCCTGTCCTGACTCACATCGCTGGCATAGGCCACGAAGATAAGCCTCGCTCATAAATGGAACATCGATTGCCAATACGAGAAGATGTTCGGTGTCGATGCGAGAAAGCGCCGCGACAATTCCGCCGAGTGGCCCGCACGATGGTTCCTGATCCGGGACGAACTCGACATCGCCGGGTCGCCAGGCAGGATCGATTTGCGCCGAGACAAAAAGTTTCGCCGGTTGAACTTTCCGCAGAAGGTCTATCTGCCTTTCCCAAAGCAGTTCGCCACGGAACGACAACGTCGCTTTGTCCCTTCCCATGCGACTTGACTCGCCGCCAGCGAGCAGAACTGCGCTGATTCTCATTCCGTTGCCGCGGCCACCCGCGAGCTCGAGTGCAACAAACCGTCGGTCAGAATCCGGGCTCGCAACCCACCGTTGCCCCGAAGAAATTCCTGAGCCCCTGGCGCAACCGCGCGATTCATCCAGTGACACGGCCGGCTCTCCTCAGTTCCGTGAAAACGAATGCCCTGAACTTCAAAATCTTTTCCAATCAAAGTGTTCAGATCGACGCCGCGCACGAAGACATTCCGTCGAACAGAACCCGGATCGACTCCTTCGAGTTGGAGCGCGCCGCAAAGCTCATCGAAAACGTCCAGGGAGAAAAACGTGACCTGTCCCTTGTAATCTTCTTTGTGATCGAAATACCGATCCCCGCGAAGACCACTTCCGGCGACACATTCTACCGTCTGAACTTGAATCGCCGGAAAATCATCCGGCTCGCGCCCATGGTGTCCGACAAAATTGTGGCCTTTTGAAATGTAAAGATGACAGATTTCCACCAGACGAATGATATCATTGGCTCAGGATCGATGAAAGCAGATGGAATTGGGCCAGGCCAAATTATTCGCCGCCGTGCCGACGGCAGCCTCGAATATCAGCGCGACGAACTGACGATTGAAGAGCCGCTGGAAATCAGGCTTGGCGACAAAAACATTGCCACCACGATGCGAACGCCAGGTCACGACGAAGAACTTGCCGCGGGCTTTCTGCTGTCAGAGGCGATCGTGCAATCAAAGGATCCAATCAAAGCCTTTTCGCGACCGGAAACAGCGCGTAATCGCGAGAACATTATCCTGGTTCATCTTGCCGGCGGCACAAAGATCAAATTGAACTCGGTCCAGCGTTTCGGAACGATCTCGAGCAGCTGCGGCTTATGCGGCAAGGAAAGCATCGACGCTATCCGTCAAAATTTCGCGCCCATTCAATCCAAGTCATCCAGGATCTCGATTGAAACGCTTCTATCCCTTCCCCAAGTTCTGCGCGAACATCAATCCGATTTCGTGCGCACAGGAGGGATTCACGCCGCCGGAATTTTCGATACCGGCGGCGGGCCGTTAGTTGTTCGAGAAGACATCGGCCGGCATAACGCGGTCGACAAAGCCATCGGCCGCGCATTTCTCGACAAAAAGCTGCCGCTGGACCACCACATTTTGGTGGTCAGCGGTCGCGCCTCATTTGAGATCATGCAAAAAGCGCTCGCCGGCGGAGTTCCAATTGTCGCGTCCGTTTCTGCGCCGTCGAGCCTGGCGATGGAGTTCGCACGCGAAAGCAATCAAACCCTGGTCGGCTTTTTGCGGCCGCCGTCTTTCAACATTTATTCGCATGTCGAAAGAGTAGTTCTCGAATTGTAGGGCGTTTCTGTGAAACGCCTGGGCGTCTCGCAGAGACGCCCTACAATTTTGCCTCGCGAAGAATTCGATTAATCCCGGCATCAGGATCTTTCGACGGCGCAATTCCGATAACAACACTCTTGCTCACCGGCGTGTTACTGCGGTCGGCGGCGCTATTGATCGAAACGAGCACATTGGCTTCCGGGAAATATGTGGCTGTGCAACCACGCGCGATTTCCATCGGCGCAACCATGAAATGGCGGGCGACCCGCGTTTCATCTTTATAATAACTCGTCAGATCGACCAGCTGGCCTTGTTGCAAACTTTCATCCCGAATGTCGTCAGGGTTCATAAAGAGAACCCGCCGTCCGTTATAAACGCCGCGATACCGATCATTCAGACCATAAATTGTAGTGTTGAACTGATCGTGACTGCGGACGGTTGTCATCAAGTACTGGCCCGGCTCCAGTTTCACTGCAGACAATTCTGAAACAATGAACGTCGCTTTGCCTTCCTTGTTGTTGAACTTGCGCCGGTCGCGGGCGTCGTTCGGCAGATAAAAAATATCCTTTCGAATTCGCTCGTTAAAATTCTCGAATCCAGGAACCACCCGCTCGATGTGATCACGGATGCGATCGTAATTTCCGGCCAGTGCATCCCAATCGACGGTTGACCGCGAGCCAAGCGTCGTTTTGGCAAGCCCGGCAACGATCGCTGGTTCGCTTTTCAGGTGTTCGCTCGCGGGCGTTGCGTGACCCCGGGACGGATTGATGATTCCCATGGAATCTTCCACTGTCACAAACTGTTCTCCTGATTGTTGTCGATCGATTTCGGAACGGCCGAGACATGGAAGAATCAGCGCGATCTCGCCGGTGATCAGATGCGCGCGATTCAACTTCGTCGACACCTGCGCGGTGACGCGACATTGCTGCAACGCTTTTGCGGTGAACTCCGTGTCCGGCGTTGCCGAAAGAAAATTGCCGCCCATGCCAAAGAAGAAACGAATCGTGCCGTTGTGCATTTTCTTGATCGTTTCGACTGTGTCGGTGCCGTGTTCGCGCGGCGGATCGAATTGAAACTCGCGGCCAAGTTTGTCCAGAAAGGCATCACCCATTCGTTCCCAAATTCCCATCGTCCGATCGCCCTGAACATTCGAGTGGCCACGCACCGGACACGGGCCAGCTCCCGGCTTCCCGATATTCCCGCCAAGCAGCAGAAAATTCATCACTTCCTGAATCGTCGCGACGGCGTTCTTGTGCTGGGTAAGCCCCATTGCCCAGCAGCAAATGATTCGTTTCGACCTCATCGCGACCTCCGCGGCAATTCGAATCTGCTCGCGCGTTAATCCGCTTGCCTGAGTGATCTGTTCCCATGGGGTCGCGCGCACGCGAGCGGCAAACTCGTCGAAACCAATCGTGTATTGCTCGATGAATTGTCGATC
>JAJPJU010000285.1 GCA_021324035.1 Spartobacteria bacterium
AGCGATTTCGCTTTGAATCGCGAAGACATCGGCCAAATCGCGGTCGTATTGTTCAGCCCAAACGTGAGTGTCAGTTCGCGCATCAATCAATTGTGCGCGGACTCGAACTCGATTGCCCGTGCGCTGGACGCTGCCTTCAAGGATATGGGCCACCCCGAGCTCAGTAGCGATTTCACGCAAATTACGATTCGAACTCTGCCGGTAGGGCATCACCGACGTTCGGCTGATGACCTTCAGGTCCGCGATCTTGGCGAGATCGCCCAAAATCTCATCCTGCACTCCGTCCGCGAAGAACGCGTTGGCCGGCTCCGCGCTAAGATTCTCAAACGGCAGGACCGCGATGCTTTTGTCGCCGTTGTCCGGCGCGGAGGCGAACCGCGCGCGAACGCCAAACGAATAAAACGCCCAAACCGCAAGCAGAACAATTAGGGCAAAGGCAACGATCGCGGCATATCGCGCACGGGAAGAATGGGTGACGGTTCCGAGAGCGGCCGCCAAGCCCGTTTTTGGAGGCGACATTGGTTTGATTCCCTCGGGCGGTTTCGGATTGCCAATATCAGCGGTGTAAAGATTGACGATGCCAATTTTGACGCCGTGTTTGAGTTCGACCTCGCCCAGGTCATGCAAGTGGGCCCGCCATTCCGGATCTTCGAGGAGATCCGCCGCAACGCGCCGAGTCATTAATATATGGCCGGCGTCTCCAAGGTTCATCAGCCGTTGAGCAAGATTAATCGCGACCCCGGCAACATTTGGCCGATCATTCACGTCGGTGACTCCGTCGACTGGTCCGCTGTGAATTCCCATGCGAAGAGCAAGGTGCGGACGCGTTTTGAGCGACTCGGCAATTTCCATGGCGCAATGCACGGGTTCTTCCGGGGTGCGAAAGAAAACCAGGGCCATTCCATCGCCGGTGGGAATTGAAATAAGTTCACCGTCTCCATCGCTTTTGCGGAACTGCGGAGTTTCCCGCACGATCTGGTTCAGCTCGTGCACGACGTCGCGCTGCTCATTAACGAGCAGTTTTGAATAAGCGACGATGTCGACAAACAGCACGTGAGCTGTTTGCAGATGGAGGGTAGACTTTAGCTTGGTCGCCATTCCTCCGGCTTCCAGGTAACGAATGAGTTTACCGAAGCCGCTTGCAGCCGTCGAGGTGAGACTTTCAAAGACAGGCGCTTGGCGAAGCACCTTTTACCGCTGTTCCTTACGGTAATCCGCCCCTGCCCATTGCGCCGTAAACCTGTCCGGTGGAATAGCTTGCGTCGCTGACAGCGAGTTGGACATCCGAAAGGCCAGACACGGGGAGTCGCCGCCAAACAACATGTCACTCGTCACTCGTCACCCGTCACTTTCCCCATACCCCAAGTTGACGCAGCTGCGCGGTGACCTTTCCGGACCAATCATCGTTCGATGCCGGACAGGCCGGACTTGGATGCAGAATTTGGCCGATGCGTGGCGGCGATTTGGCGAAAATCGATGTCGCGCGCTTTCTGGCGAAATCGCCAACGCCGATAAGCCAGTCGGGTTCAAGGATGCGAACGACTTCGCGCAAATGCTCATCGCACGCGGAAAATAATCTCTCGCGCTCGCGCGGTTTAAGTTTGTCCGGCGTGCGATTGCGGCCGCTCTCCTCTACAAACGCGAGCGGACAATAATTCATGACGATATGCTCGCGGAAGAATTCACCCGCGGTTCCAAAGCGTTGCTGAAACAACCCCCACAGTCGTTCGCCGCTAATTTCGCTCCGGTGACAATCGAAGCCGAGCACGGGCCGTTTCGGATTTTCTTTGGGCGGACGATTGATCCTCGCCTGGATGCCGAGCCAATCGCGAACCGCGGTAATCTGACCGAATGGAACTCCGGTTTGCGCCATTCCGAATGGCCCGGGATTCATCCCGACAAAAATCACGCGCTTGGGACGGTTTCCATATCTGCGCAGATAAAGTTCGTGCGCGGTCCAGGCGTAATCGAGCGGATTGTAAATGTGAGTAACCGGCGGGGCGAATTTCAATTTGCCGACTGCGGCGCTGAGATGTCGCGCCGCTGCGATCAATGAATCACTCGTTGTCATCGTGCGGAATTTTACCACCCGGGCCTCCCGGCCCTAGAGAACCCGAGAACACGGAGGAAGATAATTAATTAAAACAACGGATGTCTCCACTTTAAGCTCGGGGCTCGAGGCGCGGGAGTGCCGGGCGGTGAAAAATGGATCTCCGACCGAAAAGACGCGCAGCAAGCGATGCAAAACAATGGGCAATTTTTGCAAAGGTAGTCGTGCGCAGTGTGCTTGATTTGAATTAGCAAAAGCTCGAAAGCCAAACAAATCACATGTCACACGCTTAATATTACGTTTCGGTAGCTTTTGAACGGGACCAGCGCGCTGGTCCCGCTTTTTGTACGGAAAAGTTCTACCACCCGGGCCTCCCGGCCCTGGAGAGCCCGAGAACACGGAGGAAGAGTAAAGCCGAACCTAAATCAGGAAACCAGAAAGCCAGGAAAGCGATTTGCATTCGGCATTTTTAAAGAGCTTCAATGGCCGCGTGATAAATCAATAGTTTGCCTCTACGTCCTCGGGTCCTCCAGGGCCGGGAGGCCCGGGTGGTGAAAGATGGGATCGTGCACTTTACCACCCAGCCCTCCCAGCCCTGGAGAAGTGACCAGTGACATGTGACCCACCACGGCGGGGAGGCTATGTGACAAGAGGTAATTGCGCGCGAGATTACTGTTCTTTATGAACTCGGACGTCTCAGCTCCAGGCTCAGGAATTCGGAAAATCATTATCGGATCTGCGATTCTCGTAAACGTTTGCGCGGTCTCGCTAATCGTTGCCGGCGTCACGAGTTTAATTTCGTTGGCCGACCGAATTCATCCGATCGTCGGGAATGTTGTCTTCTGGGTGATTGTTCTCGCAGCAGCCGGCGCGGCGTTCTATTTCGCGATCGCCTATGCGAGACTTCCCCGGGCGCTGATTCCGCCGGAGGAAACATCCGGGCCGAAACACGACGCCTATCTGGAGGCACTTCGCTCCCGATTGCTCGCGAACCCGCGCATCCGCGGAAAATCAATCTCGACGATCGAACAAATCGAAGGTGCGATAGGAGTATTGTCGGTGGAGGCCGATTCGGTTGTGCGCAGAACGGCGAGCACGGTTTTTTTGAGCACGGCGTTAATGCAAAATGGGCGGCTGGATGCGCTGATTTTGTTGTTCACTCAAATCCAGATGGTCACCCGCGTCGCTCGCGTCTATCTGCAACGGCCGTCGCCGCGCGAATTGCTTCGGCTTTATCTAAACGTGGCCGGCACTGCGTTCGTCGCCAGCAGTCTGGAGTCGATCGACATCGGCGCAATGCTCGCACCGATTGTGACTTCAGTCGTGCCTGCGATTAAAGGCGATATCGCAAACAGGATTCCCGGCGTCGGTGGGATTTCAACGCTCTTGGTGAAATGCGTTTCCAACGGTGCTGCCAACGCATTTCTCACCCTGCGCGTTGGCGAAGTTGCGCGAGGCTACTGCGAACTTACGTCGCGCACGTCGCCGGACTTGATTCGGACATCCGCGACTGCGGCTGC
>JAJPJU010000282.1 GCA_021324035.1 Spartobacteria bacterium
GGGCGGAGCTCTGCCCTCGATGAATTCACTTGAAAATTATGGCTAGATCGTTAAAGAAAGGACCCTTCGTCGAGTCGCATCTTCTGGAGAAGATCGACAAGATGAATAGCGCGGGCGCAAAAAAACCGATCAAAACCTGGTCGCGGCGTTCAATGGTGACGCCGGATTTTGTCGGCCACACGTTTTTGGTGCACAACGGAAAGACCTTCCAGTCCGTTTTCATCACCGAGAACATGGTAGGCCACAAGCTCGGTGAATTTTCGCCCACGCGCGTGTTTAAGAAGCACGGTTCGCACACGGCGAAGGTGGCCAAATAGTTGAGAATTTTTAGTTGAGTGTTGAGAGAGATCGGATTGGGAGGAAAAGAGCTGCGAAGATGTGGCTCTCAACTCTCAACTATCTGCTCTCAACTTCTCTGCTGCTGGCAGCAGAGGACAGTTCTTTGACAGAATCCAAAATCGAAAATGCGGACACGAAAGTGACCGCGGAGTCGCTGCTTCGGCAGAACGAGGAATTGCGAAAGCAATTATCGATTCAGCAGGAGTCGCTCAAGACTTTGACGGCGAGCCTGGCGGAGTCGAATGCCGAGGCCGAAGTATTCCGGCGCAAATTCGCGGATTTGGAATCGCGAATGGAAGCGCTGGGACTCGCGTCGGCGAGCAAAGATCGGGCAAAGCTCGAGCAACGATTGCTCGCGGCGGTGAGCGATCTGCGGCTCGCGCAGAAAGAACGCGACGAGTTACGCGATCAACTGCTCGGCTTGAACGAAGCGCTGTTGCGGTATTTGAAAACATCGCAAGGCGGCGACGCGCAGGCGCGGGCGGACATGGAAACCCAATTGCGGAAAACGAGCGCACTGGTGGGAAGATCGATATCTACCGGCGCCAAAGAACCGCAACCCGGTTTAATGGACGCAAGCGTGCTCAGCGTGAAGGACGAATGGTCGTTTGTAGTTGCGAACATCGGTGAGCAGCAGGGCGTAAAAATTGGGATGCCGCTGCGGGTGATGCGCGGCGAACAAAAGATTGCGACGTTGCGGGTGGTGGACGTGCGCCAACGGATTTGCGGCGCGATGATCGAGGATTCTGGGAAGGAAAAAATTAAAGTCGGGGATCGGCTCCAGGTCGACGCCTCGAAAGTGAGTTTAAAGTAATGGAAGTTAGATCAATATATAAGTACGCGCGGATTTCGGCATTCAAGGTGCGGGAAGTCACGCGAGAGATCCAGGGTCTGCCGGTTTCGGCGGCGCTGGATGTTCTTGCCTTTACGCCCAAGAAGGCCGCGTTCCTGATCAATAAGACGCTCAAAAGCGCGATCGCGAACGCTGAGAACAACGCGAACTTGAAGGCCGACGGGCTGGTCGTGAAGGAAGCCGTGGTCGGTGAAGGTCCAACTATCAAACGGATGACGTCTCGCGCCCGCGGAAGCGGTTCGCGAATTTTGAAGCGAACCAGTCATATCCGGATCGTTCTGACCGACGAGAAGCCGGAGAAAAAACAAGCCGACGGCGAGAAGGCCGAAGACAAATCGTCGGCTGTGGGCAAGAAAAAATCGAAGAAGACAAAGAAAACCGCGAAGGCGGCGAAGAAATAATTTTATGGGACAAAAAGTTAATCCGATTGGATTCAGACTTGGCGTGAACCGCGACTGGCGATCGCGCTGGTACGCCTCCAGCCAGGAGCTGCCGGACTTTTTGCACAGCGACCTGGAGATCCGCGCTTACGTGAAGAAGAAACTGCAGTTTGCGGCGGTTTCGAAAATCGTGATCGAGCGGGCGTGGAATTCGATCCGGGTGACAATTCATACCGCCCGGCCCGGAATCGTGATCGGCCGCAAAGGCGCCGAAATCGAGAAGATGACGGAAGAGATTTCGAAAATGGCGCAGGGCAAACAAATCAAGATCGACATCCAGGAAATCAAAACGCCCGAGCTCGATGCCCAGCTCGTCGCGGAAAACGTCGCGTTGCAGATTGAACGCCGAATCGCCTACCGCCGCGCCATGAAGAAAGCGGTGCAAGTGGCGATGGATTTTGGCGGGCAGGGAATCAAACTGCGCTGCTCGGGCCGATTGAATGGCGCGGAAATCTCGCGTTCCGAATGGTATCGCGAAGGCAAGATTCCGCTGCACACACTTCGCACGCCGATTGATTACGGATTTGCCGAAGCGAACACCGTTTACGGAAAAATCGGTGTGAAATGCTGGATTTGTAAGAAGGAAGAAGCGCCCGTTGAACAACAGGCGCCGCCGCCGCCACCGCCGATCGCGCCGGAGCCGGTTCAAGCCTAGGAAATTTTTATGCCGTTGATGCCCAAACGAGTGAAGTACCGGAAGTCCCAGCGGGGAAGCCGCAAGGGGACTGCTTCGCGCAATCTTCGAATCAGCTTCGGCGAGTTTGGTCTCCAAACTCTCGAGCGGGCGTGGATCACCAACACGCAAATCGAAGCCGCCCGGGTGGCGTTGACTCGCAACATGAAGCGCAAAGGCAAGCTTTGGATCCGGATTTTTCCGGACAAATCCGTGACCGCGCGCCCACCGGAAACGCGAATGGGTAAGGGAAAAGGCCAGCCGGAATTTTGGGTCGCCACGGTGAAGCCCGGAAATATTTTGTTTGAGCTCGACGGTCTGACCGAATCGGTCGCTCGCGAATCGCTGCGACTCGCCGCCGACAAGTTGCCGGTGCGCACGAAATTTATCAGCCGTCACCACGTAGCCGTCGCCTAACCAATGAAAATCAAAGAAATAATCGAGATGAGTAATGACGAGTTGCTGACCAAGCGGCGCGATCTTCGTCAGGAGCGATTGCATTTGCGTTTGCAGCAGCAGAGCGGCCAGCTCGAGCAACCGAGCCGGTTGCGTCTGATCCGTCGGGACGTGGCCCGAATCGAAACCATTCTTTCTCAACGATCGAACCAGCCGCAGACCATCCCGGCCGAACAACCAAAGGCGAAGGCGAAAAAGTAATTTATGGCCGAGCAAGCGACATCAACATCAGTTCCGCCACCATTGCCGGTGAAATACATTCGTTCCGATCGCAAGACGCGGGTCGGCGAGGTGATTTCCGATCGAATGAACAAAACCATCGTCGTGGAAACCACGACGCGCGTACCGCATCCGAAGTTTGGCAAGATTGTGAAACAGGTTCGCCGGTTTTACGCGCACGACGAAGAGAACAAGGCCAAGACCGGCGACAAGGTGCGAATCATGGAAACGCGGCCCCTCAGCAAATTAAAGCGTTGGCGGCTGGTGGAGGTCCTTCAGAAGTAATTTTATGGTCCAGATCCGATCCAGACTTGACGTAGCAGACAATACCGGCGCGCGGATGGCGACGATGATCGGCGTGATCGGCAAGGCCACCCTTTATGCCGGGATCGGCGACGTCATTACCGCGAACGTGAAAGAAGCGAGTGCGACCGGAACGGTGAAGAAAGGCGAAGTCGTCCGGGCGGTTTTGGTTCGGACACGGCAGCCGATTCGCCGCGACGACGGTTCGCTCTTGCGGTTCGACAACAACGCGATCGTGATCATCGATAAAGATCTCAAC
Source organism: Spartobacteria bacterium (assembly GCA_021324035.1). Taxonomy (GTDB): domain Bacteria; phylum Verrucomicrobiota; class Verrucomicrobiia; order Chthoniobacterales; family UBA10450; genus AV40. The sequence goes on from JAJPJU010000282.1 coordinate 3,543, forward strand.
CCGCGGGGCACGCGTATTTTTGGTCCGGTAGCCCGCGAACTTCGCGAACGCAATTTCATGAAGATCGTTTCGCTGGCGCCGGAGGTGTTATGAGTCGTTTTAAATTTCACGTCAAAAAAGGCGATAACGTCGAAGTGATTTCGGGAAACTTCCGGGGTTCTTCCGGCAAGGTGCTGGAGGTTCTCCCGCGCAAACAACAGGTCCTGGTCGAAGGGGTGCGGATCATTAAGAAGCATCTGCGCAAATCGCAGGACAATCCGCAGGGCAAGATCGCGGAGCGCGAAGGCCCGATTCACATTTCGAATGTGAAATTGGTCGAGACCGACAAGAAACCGGACAAGAAAACCAAGACGAAGCCAAAGAAAGAGGCTGAGAAAAAGGCGGCGTAATGGAAAACGAATTTTACCGTCATTATAAAGACCGGGTGGTGCCGGCTTTGAAAGAGCGCCACAAGTACAAGAACCTCCATCAGATCCCGCGGATCGAGAAGGTGGTGGTCAACACGTCGATCGGCTCGCAGACGGACGTGAAACAGGCCCTTGATGAAGCCAAAGCCGAGCTGGCGTTGATTACCGGCCAGCAGCCGGCAGAGACGCGCTCGAAAAAGAGCATCGCGAATTTCAAATTGCGGAAGGACCAGTTGATTGGTGCGAAGGTCACCCTGCGGGGCGATCGGATGTACGAATTCCTCGAGCGCTTAATCAAGGCCGCGCTTCCGCGCATTCGTGACTTTCGCGGCGTTCCGGCTCGGTCTTTTGACGGACACGGCAACTACACCCTGGGCGTGCCTGATCAGACAATTTTTCCCGAGGTGGAGCTCGATAAAATCAAGCGCAACATCGGTTTTGATGTTACTATTGTGACCACCGCGCGGACGGACGAAGAGGCCAAATCGTTGTTGACCGAAATGGGAATGCCGTTCGCTGATCGCGCGAAGAAAACCACCACCCCGGCTCCGTCCGGAGGCGGACCGGTTGAACAAGCCGCCTGAATTTCATGAGTACCGTTACAGATCCAATTGCAGATTTGCTCGCTCGAGTGCGCAACGGCGCGCGCGCGCAGAAGATGGAGATTTACGTACCGTACTCGAAGGTGAAATCCGAAGTTATTCGGATTCTAAAAAGCGAAGGCTACATCACCGATTACGAAGTCGATACCAAAGCGGCCCATCCACGGATCAAGATCACCAACAAGCTTGTCGACCGCACTTGCGCGATCACCGGTTTGAAACGCGTCAGCCGGCCGGGATTGCGTCGTTATGTTGGCGCGGACGAAATTCCAAGAGTCCTCGGCGGAATGGGCACGGCGATTTTATCAACATCGCGCGGCGTGATGTCGGGCCGGGAAGCGAAAAAACAAAAAGTCGGCGGTGAATTGCTCGCCTACATTTGGTAATTTTATGTCGCGAATTGGAAATAAGCCCGTCGACATTCCTGACAAGGTCAAGGTCAACATCGCCAATGACGGCGCTGTTTCGGTGGAAGGCCCGAAAGGCAAGCTGACCTGGCAATTGCCGCGCCAAATCAAAGCCAGCGTGAAAGACAATCACGTTTCAGTCGCTCGCGAAGCGGAAACCCGCAGCGTGAAGGCTTTGCACGGTCTTTCTCGCGCGCTGGTCCACAACATGATCGTAGGCGTGAGCGAAGGCTTTACCAAGAATCTCGAAATTGAGGGTGTCGGTTTCAAAGCCGCTGTCCAGGGCCAGAATTTGAATCTCAGTCTTGGCTTTTCACACCCGGTTCTGTTTTCCATCCCGAAAGACATCAAAATTACCGTCACCGACAACACCAAGATCTCCATCCAGGGCCCGGACAAAAAAGTCGTTGGCCAGGTTGCCGCTGATATTCGCCGTTACTACCCGCCGGAGCCGTACAAAGGCAAAGGGGTCCGGTACGCGGGCGAACAAATCCGCCGCAAGGAAGGCAAGACGGTCCAATAATTTATGGCGGCGTTTAATCGAAAGGCAGCCCGGCAGCGATTGCACGAGCGGATCCGAAAGAAAGTTTCGGGAACTGCCATGCGACCGCGATTGGCGATCTATTTTTCGGGCAAGCACGTTTATGCGCAGGTTATCGATGATGACGCTGGCAAAACATTGACCGCGGCGTCGACTGCGGAGAAAGCGGTGCTCGGCAAAAGCAAACCCGGAGCCAATCGGGCCAGCGCCGAAGTTGTCGGCAAAACAATCGCCGAACGGGCTCGCGGCAAAAAAATTGAGAGCGTAGTGTTCGATCGCGGCGGATTTCAATATCAAGGCAAAGTGAAAGCGCTGGCGGACGCGGCGCGGGAAGGCGGACTAAAGTTTTAATTCCATGGCAGGACCAACAGGAAATAGAGGACGACAGGATGGGCGCGGAGTAGACAGAACTCCGGCGCAAAGAGGTGACACCACCGAAAAAGTGGTGTTCATCAATCGTTGTGCCAAGGTCGTGAAAGGCGGACGGCGTTTCAGCTTCAGCGCGTTAATTGTTGCCGGTGATCACGACGGCTCGGTCGGCGTGGGTTTCGGAAAAGCGAATGAGGTTGCGGAAGCGATCCGAAAAGCATCCGACGCTGCCAAGAAGTCGATGGAGAAAGTTTCGCTCCACGAGAACACGATTCCGCACGAGACGATCGGTGAATTCGGTGGCGGCCGGGTTTTGTTGCGACCGGCGTCCCCGGGAACGGGCGTCATCGCAGGTGGCGGAGTGCGCGCGGTGGTCGAGGCGGCCGGAATTCGCGACGTGCTCGCGAAATCACTCGGCTCCAGCAACCACGCGAATGTTGTGAAAGCAACGATTGCCGCGCTGAAATCGTTGCGGCGCAAGGACGAGATTTTCAAAGTTCGTGGAATCAAAAGCGGCGACGGAAAGGCGGCCGCGATCCAATCATGATGCGGTTACACAATCTGCGTCCGCGTCCCGGCGCGCGCCATCGGGTTAAGCGACTTGGTTGCGGCGAGAGTTCCGGACACGGAAAGACGAGCGGCAAAGGCCACAAAGGCCAGAAGGCGCGCTCAGGCGGCAGTCTCCGTCTCGGATTCGAAGGTGGACAAATGCCGCTGATTCGGCGTTTACCAAAGCGTGGTTTCAATAACGCCGCGTTCCATAGCACCTATGCTGTGGTCAATTTGAGCGACCTCAATGATTTCAAAGCGGGAACGGTTGTGAATGAACAGCTGCTGCGCGAATCGAAGCTGGTGCGCGGTGACGTCGTTGGAATCAAAATTTTGGGCGATGGCGAATTGAAGCACGCGCTGAAAATCGAAGCGGATAAGATTAGCGAATCGGCCAGGGCCAAGATCGAAAAGGCCGGCGGAACAGTGACCATGCGCGACCGGTCTCAGGAAAAGGCGGCTGCCAATTCGGAGAAATCCGATGAGGCCGCAAAGTCCGACGAAGTGAAGCCGAAGAAGAAATCGGCTTCTGCTTCCAAGGCGAAGAAAAAAACCTCCCGGAAATAATTTTCGGAAATGGTTTCGGCCTTTCTCAATACGCTCAAGATTCCGGAGCTCCGGCGCAGAATTCTTTTCACGCTCGCAGTGGTGGTTATTGTGCGCCTCGGCGCGGCGATCACAACGCCCGGCGTTAATCAGGCAGTTTTGCAGGAATGGTTCCGGAGCGCGTTGAGTGACAAGCAGGGCCAGGTCGCGGCGCTTTTGAATTTGTTCAGCGGCGGCGCATTGGAAAACTGCGCGATTTTTTCACTGGGCATCATGCCTTACATCAGCGCATCGATTATGATGCAGCTGTTGTCGGCGGTGATTCCCCAACTCGGAAGACTCGCTCGGGAAGACGGAGGCCGTCAGAAGATCATGCAATACACGCGGCTCATGACCGTCGGCCTTTGCATTTTCCAAGGTTACCTTCTGGCCATTTCATTTCAGCATCCTGAAGCGTATCGCGTCGCTTTGCCGGGAATTCCGGAAACCATCGCGAGATTGGGAATTCCGTTAGTGGACGATCCTGGATGGGTATTTCGCGTCGTAACCGTGATTTCGTTGACCACGGGCACGCTGCTCTTGATGTGGCTTGGTGATCAAATTACCGAGCGCGGAATTGGCAATGGTATCTCGCTGATCATCACCATCGGCATCGTCGCGCGCCTGCCCGCTGCTTTGGCACAAGCCTGGAAAACTTTCGTGCCGACCGCCGCGAATGGCGGCACCAGCCAGGTGAATCCGGCGATTCTGGTATTGATGGTGGCATTCTTGTTTATCGTCATCGCGAGCGTGATCGCCATTACCCAAGCCGTGCGCAAGATCACGGTCCAGTACGCGAAACGCGTCGTCGGCCGGAAACAATATGGCGGCAACACCCAATACATGCCGTTGAAGGTGAATTATCCGGGCGTGATGCCGATCATCTTTGCCTGGGCGCTTCTGCTGTTCCCGAACCAGATTGTGAGCTGGGCTTTTCCGAACAGTCCGACCGCGCGGCAGATTTCGGAAATGCTTTCCACCGGCTGGCTCCATTACCTTGTGCTCGCCGCCATGATTTTCTTCTTCAGTTACTTCTGGGTTGCGACCCAATTTCAGCCATCTCAAATTGCTGACGATCTCAAAAAATACGGCGGTTACATTCCCGGGGTTCGTCCGGGCAAACCGACCGCAGATTTCCTCGATTTTACGATGACGCGGTTGACCTTTGCCGGAGCAATTTTCCTGACCTTAATCGCAGTCCTTCCAAGTTTGCTGAGTCAGGGATTGCACGTGCCCACGGTGACGGCGCAATTTTTTGGCGGCACCAGCTTGCTCATCATCGTCGGCGTCATTCTCGATACCATGCGTCAGGTGGAAACTCACTTGATTCAACGGCATTACGACGGCTTTCTCCGTAAAGGCCGCGTGCGCGGCGGATTTGGCGCGCGCGCGTATGGGGCCGCTGGTGGCGATGCGGCGGCTCAGCGCACGCTCATGTGGCTCTATGTCGGCATCGCGATCATAGTCATTGGCGGCGTGGCCGCATTTTTGGCGTCGAAGTGAAGCGACGACTTGTTTTATTGGGAGCTCCCGGCTCCGGCAAAGGAACTCAGGCCGAAATGATTACCCGTCAGTTCGGGATTCCGGTCACGTCACCAGGCGCGATTTTGCGTCGCGAGAAAGATCTCGGCACTCCGCTCGGTTTGGAAACTGCGGAAATGTTGCAGCGCGGAGATTTGGTTCAGGACAATACCATCGTCAAGCTCATCGAGGATTGGCTGCATTTGCACGGTGGATATGGATTTGTGTTCGATGGTTTTCCGCGAACCCTGCCCCAGGCCGAAAGCCTGGCGTTGATTCTCACAGGTCTGAAAACATCGCTCGATGCCGCGATTTGGCTGGATGTGTCCGAAGAAACGGTGCGGGCGCGAATTTCCGGACGGCTGCAATGCCGGACCTGTGGCTTCACCACAAGCGTCGACAGCGCGCAGTTCGCCAACCGTCCGATTTGTCCGTATTGCGAAGGTCGTTTGGAGCGGCGTAGCGATGACGATTTGGGCGTGTTGCAGACGCGGCTGCGCGAATACAACACTAAAACGCAGCCGCTTGCCGAGTTTTACGGGAAAATGTCGATCTTGCGAAAAATTGACGGCAACCGCGACCGCGATGCGGTGTTTGCGGATATATCCCGGATAATTGAAGACAAAGTGCCGGCATGATTCCAATTAAGAACGCCAAGGAAATCGAAAAGATGCGGCAGTCGTGCCGGACGGCGAGCGAGATTCTTGATCGCGTAAGCGAACTGATTCGGCCAGGCATTACGACCAAAGAAGTCGACGACGCTGCTGCGGAGTTCATGAATGACGCGAAAGTAAAGAGCGCGTTCCTCGGATATCGACTGGGACACCGCGTCTTCCCCGGAAACATTTGCATTTCGCTCAATGACGAAGTTGTTCACGGAATTGGCAGTCAGCGCCGGATTCAATACGGCGACATCGTCAAGCTCGACATCGGCGTGATTCAGGAGGGCTGGGTGGGGGACACGGCCCAGACAATTCCGGTGGGCGTTGTGGACGAACGCACCGATCAGCTTTTGCGCGTTACCGAAAAAGCATTGGAGCGCGCGATCAACGTGGCCGACGAAGGCGCTCGCCTCGGAGATATCTGTGCCGAAATCGAAGATGAGGCTTCGCAAAATCATTTTTCGGTCGTTCGCGAGTTTGTTGGCCACGGCGTTGGACGCAAATTGCATGAAGAGCCGCAAATCCCGAACTACGGCCGGCGCGGAAGCGGACCGAAATTGAAGGCCGGCATGACCCTGGCGATTGAGCCAATGGTCAACATTGGCGGCCCCGACGTTCGACTCCTGGAGGATGGCTGGACCGTCCGGACAGCCGACGGGACACGATCGGCCCATTTTGAGCATACAGTTCTGATCACCAAGGATGGCCCGGAAATCCTGACATGGCGCGGAAAGACTCAATTGAAGTAGAAGGCACTGTCGTTGAGCTGCTTCCGAACACCATGTTTCGGGTCGAGCTGCCTAATAAACACCAGGTTTTGGCCCATATTTCAGGCAAAATGCGGCTTCACTTCATTCGTATCTTGCCCGGCGACAAAGTTATGCTAGAGATATCTCCCTACGATTTGTCGAAGGGGCGGATCACCTTCCGCCAGAAGTGACAACGCGGATATGGCTCCGCGTTTTTTGTTTCCCCAACGAATAAAAATTTATGAAAGTGCGACCCTCAGTGAGACGACTTTGCGAAGCTTGCAAGATAGTGAAGCGCAAGAACGTGGTGCGCGTTATTTGTAAAAATCCGCGGCACAAACAGCGCCAGGGCTAGAGCAGTGACGTGTGACGAGTGACAAGAATTTAAATTAGATATGCCAAGATTACTCGGAGTTGAAATTCCAGCGGACAAACGCGTCGAAGCGTCGCTGACCTACATTTACGGGATCGGTCCGACAACGTCGCGCCGAATTCTCGAACAGACGAATATCGATCCTAATCTGCGCGCCAACAAGCTTACGCCGCAGCAGATCAACGAGATCATTCATGCGATCAGCAACAACAAGATTAAGATCGAGGGTGATTTGCGCCGCGAGATTCAGGGAAATTTGAAACGGCTCCAGGCGATCAATTGTTATCGGGGTCAGCGCCATCGCCGCGGATTGCCGGCGCGCGGCCAACGGACTTCCACCAACGCGCGCACTCGCAAAGGTCCGCGCAAGACCGTCGGCGTGATCCGCAACCCGGACGCTAAAGCAGGAAAAGTTTAATCATCATGGCTGACGAAAAGAAACCAGCGAAGGCGAAAGACGAGAAGCCAAAAGCGGAGAAGGAAGAAAAGAAACCGGCCGCGAAGACCGATCAGCCGGAAGCGGCGAAACCGCCGGCCACAGTCGAAGAGGCCAAGCCGAAGAAACAGCAGTCGGCAAAGGGAAAGAAGGAGGAAGGGGCCGCTACGGCCGCACCGGCGACGGAAAATCTTTCGCTCGATGCGGATTCAATAGAAGCGCCAAAGATCGTCAAAGCCAAAGGTGCCAAGAATATTCACAGTGGCATCGCGCATGTCTACGCGACGTTCAACAACACAATCTGCACGATCACCGATCTGACCGGCAACGTGATCGGCTGGTCGAGCGCCGGCAAAGTTGGATTCAAAGGCTCACGCAAAAGCACGGCCTACGCGGCGCAGCTCGTCGCGCAGGATGCAGCGCGTCAGGCAATGGGCCACGGCCTCAAAGAAGTTCAGGTGTTGGTCAAAGGTCCCGGCGCTGGTCGCGAATCCGCCGTTCGCGCCCTTCAAGCAATCGGCCTCGATCTCACTTTGATCCGCGACGTCACGCCCGTTCCGCACAACGGTTGCCGCCCGCCAAAACAACGAAGGGTGTAAAACCCATTTAACGATTTAGAGATTTAACGATTTAAAAAGCCATGGGACGATATACCGGACCGAAAACCAGAGTCAGCCGCCGTTACGGCGTTCAGATTTTTGGACCATCGAAATCGCTGGAGCGGAAAAATTATCCGCCGGGGATGCACGGCCCAAAGGGTTCCCGCCGCAAACAATCCGAATACGCGATCGCGCTCGGCGAAAAACAAAAGCTTCGTTATCAATACGGTCTGCTCGAACGCCAGTTTCGCCGGATTTTCCAGCACGCATTACGCAAGCGCGGCGTCACCGGTGAAACGTTGCTTCAACTTCTTGAGACCCGTCTCGACAATGTGATTTATCGTCTCGGTTTCGCGAATACGCGCAACGCCGCCCGCCAGCTCGTGTCGCATGGTCACGTTCAGGTCAACGGCCGCAACGTGAACGTCGCTTCCTTCAACGTGAAGGCCGGCGACGAGGTCGCGATCAAGGACAAACCGAAATCGCGCCAGCTCGCAGTTCGCAATCTCGAGCTCACTCAAATTGTTCCGGTTCCGGATTGGCTGACCGTCGATCGCGACGGACTCAAAGGCAAAGTCGCCCACATTCCGTCCCGCGAAGAAATGCAACCGATCGTCAACGAACAGTTGATTGTCGAGTTGTACTCGCGGTAAGCGAAGGTCGGCTCGTTGTTAAACCGCAGGCAAAGAGCCTGCCTTCGATTCTTTAAGAGGGCGGCTCACCGACCCGGCCGCGGCGATTTGGGTCAATCGCCTCTGCCTTCCAAATGCTCGAGTGCTTTGTCGTAGCTTTTGCGTTGGAGAAAGTGGGCCAATTGGGGATCGATGGGTTTGGGCAGAGCGGCGGCGAGGTTATCGATCTTTTCGGAGATCGCCTGAAGACGCGCGATATGTTTTTCCGGATCGCGTCGGCTGTTCTCGTCGCCGATAATCGCCAGGCGTTGGCGCAGCGCGTTCGCAAGATCGACAGGTGCGTTTTGCATCGTCTGTAATTTAACACCCACTCGCTCCACTCGCTAGAGGACCCGGAGGCCACAGAGCTATAAAACTTTAAGATTTTGAACAAATCCTCCGTGACCTCCGTGTTCTCTGCGGTTAAAACGACGTAATGCCTGCGGAGCCAAAGCGGTTTCTCATGGTGGACGACGACGTCGCGTTGCTTCGTGTTGTCCGCGAAGCGCTGGTCGCGACTTTGCAATGTGAGGTCGATACCTCGCCGAAGCCGGAATACGCGTTCGAGCTCGCAATCAAAAAGAAATACGACCTCTTCCTGTTCGATTTTCAAATGCCGATGATCGACGGGGCGATGCTGTTTTTTCTGATCGGCAAGGTTTACCAAAATATTCAACCGATTAGAGATGTTCCGCCGCTGATTCTTGTTTCGGGCGAGGCTGATGAAAAACGCGCCCAGGAATTATTGAAGGAGCCGGGCGTCGCCGGATTGATCGCGAAACCGTTCGCAATCAATCGGCTTTTCGAAAAAATTAAAGAATGCGTGCCCGGGACAGAGTTTTCTACTCCACTGTGAGGTGGATCCCGCTATCACCGCGCGATTAATCGCGATCGGAGAGCGCGTTCCGCCTTATTAGTGGCGCGTTTCGGCCAGCAACTGACGTTTGGCTTCCAGCCAGTCGGAATTTGCATCGCCCGGAAGATCGAATCGGCGGCGGCGTTCGGAAATGAAATAAGCCCGCATCTGAATTTGATCGTTCGTCGGATCGAACCCAACGGCATGCTTCAGGGCCGCTCCAGGTTCGATTTTTTCAACCACCGCTTTTTTTTGACGCGCCGGTCTCTTCGCTTTTGCAGCTACCGGCTTTTCGGCCGCCTTCGGTTTGGCAGCCTTCCCAGACGCGATCGCGCCTGCCTTACTTTTCTTTGCCACGACTAAAATTCCTCCCTGATTACGATTTAGCGCGCTCGGCCAGAGATGCAACTTTCGGCGTGTTTATTTGTGCAAAATTCATTGGTACATAATAGACTCGGCCCATGCGCAACTTCGTTTTCCGCTGGTTAGTGACCGCCTTTGCCGTGTTCGTAGCGGCGAACATCGTGGGCTTTAGTTACACTGGGATCGGATGCGTGCTGGGCGCGGCGTTGTTGTTGGGAATCATCAACGCATTTATCCGGCCGATTCTGCTTTTCCTTAGCATTCCGTTTATTCTCGTAACACTGGGCCTGTTCATTTTGATCATCAATGCGCTGATGCTGAAAGTGGTCAGTGAAATCGTGCCTTGTTTCCAGGTGCACGGTTTCTGGCGCGCCATTTTTGGTGCAATCATTGTTTCATTTATCAGCTGGCTCTTGAGCGCCTTCTTTCGCGGCAGCGACGGTCGTGTTCACATCCTGACCCATCATGCCCAGATCAAGCAGGTCCGGGGTCGCGTGATCGAACCAGGCGAGTGAACTCGATGTTTGGCGGCAAACTGAAGCCCACCGGCGGCATTTTCGTTAAGATCTGTGGGATAACCAACCAATCTGACGCCGTCGGTGCTATTGAAGCCGGAGCCGACGCGCTTGGTTTCAATGTCGTGCCGCGCAGCAAACGTTGTATCGACCTCGACGCCGCCGCCTCCTGGATAGCTAAACTCCCAAAGAACGTTTGGAAAGTGGCAGTTACGGCCGACCCTGACTGGGAAGACGCCTGCCGAATCGGCCAACTTAATTTTATCGACGCGTTACAATTGCACGGCAACGAATCTGTCGAGTTTTGTCGACGCCTGCGAGGGGCCGGGATCCCGTTCGCCAAGGCGCTGCCGGTAGGTCAATCGCAATCCCTTGGCGCGATTCCCGATTTCTATACGGACACAATCATTTTGGATTCCGCCTCCTCAGCGGGTTTCGGGGGAAGCGGCAAAGCGTTCCCTTGGAAATTCGCGTGGCAGTTTGCTCAGAAGCACCGGGAATTGAATGTGATTTTGGCCGGCGGATTAAACGCGGAGAACGTGGGCGAAGCGGTCAAGGCTGTTCGTCCACGCGGCGTTGATGTTACGACTGGAGTGGAAGAGAAGGCCGGCCAGAAGGATCAGCGCCTGGTCAAAGCGTTCGTTGAAGCGGCTCGAGCGGCTGCTCGGCCTTAAAGTTTTAGAAGCTTCAATTTCAGAGCATCGGCGGGGTGGGCCGGGGGAATCGTTTAAGGCTGGTCTGCTTCCTGCTTTTATCGCGGCAGCACTTATCTCACTTCCACATATGGTTACTTCAATCAAGCTCCGGGGATGCGTCGCAGCGGTGGCGTTTCTGTCCGTGCTTACCCTGTCGCAGGCGCAGACGAATCCAGCACCCGCCGGTGCTCCTCAAGCGCCTGATCCCACCAAGTCCGCTGATCAACCGCCGATGTTGGTGGTCCAGGCTCCGGTCCAAGCGGCCGCGACCCCGGCTCCCAAGGCCGGTGGCCCTTCGACGATGCAAGCGCCGGTTTTGACCGACGCAGATGCGAACGTTGAAAGCGGCGGAGTAGGCGTTCGCGAATTTCAGGGTGATGACGTCGGTCAAGTCCTCCGACTTCTCGCCCGTCAGGCCAAGGTCAACATGGTGGTGAGCGATTCGGTTCAAGGAACCGTAACCATGCGGTTGGAAGATGTGACCGCGCTTCAAGCAATTTCGATCATCGTGAAAGCCAAAGGGCTGTTCATGGATAAGATCGAAAACGTTTACTATATTAAGACGGCTGCTGAAAAAACGGCCGAACCAACTGAAGCCGACAGCTACCAATTCAGCTACGCGCGCGCCAAAGATGTGTCGCCGTTAGTTGCGTCCCAGCTGCAAAGCAAAGCTCCGCCGCAAATCGATGAGCGGACCAACACCATGTTTTTCAGCGAGACTCGAAGCAACATCGACAATATCCGGAAAGTCTTACTGCAAATCGACAAGCCAACCCGTCAGGTCATGATCGAAGCACGACTGGTTGAAGTGAGTGCCGATCCAGTTCAGGCCTACGGTATCAACTGGGCGGGAACAGTCGGCAGCTTTACGGCTCCGAAGACATTTGCTTATGGCGGATACAACGGAACCCCAGCGCAGCCCGGTGGTAACATTCCCAGTAACGGCCTGGCATTGGGCAATACGAACAGCTCGAATTTCTTCGGCAGCTTCTCCCAGCTCGCTCAAATCCCTCAAAGCATGTTCGCCATTTTGTCGGTCCCGCAATTCTCCGCCACGTTGCAGGCTTTGAATGAAGATAACGACGCCGAATTTCTGGCGAACCCTCGAGTCGTAACCGCTGATAACCAGCAGGCGAAGATCGAAATCCTTCGCAATCAACCGGTTCCGCAATTGAATTTCAACGAACAGACTGCCACCGCGGTGTTCGGCGGATTCCAGGACAAGACCTTCGGCAACACCCTGGTCGTCAGGCCTGCGATCAACAAAGACAATTTTGTCACTCTTCAGGTCAAACCTGAGATCAGCAACAAAGTTTCGGATTTCCATTTCGCCTTTAATGGCGCCGACGTCACGAGTCCGATCATCGACAAGCGGACACTCGACTCGAGCGTGCTGATCAAGAGCGGCGACACCCTCGCGATTGGTGGACTAATCTCCGACCAAACGAGCAAGTCGAGAACGAAGGTGCCAATTCTTGGAGATATTCCGGGTATCGGCTATGCATTTCAAAGTCACGGTAATGAGCGGCATAAACGCAACCTGCTGATCTTCGTTACCCCGACGATTATCGACCAGCGTTACGGAACAGGTTTGGAAGACCAGGTCGCTGGATTGCGCCATGTCGGCGAAGAATACGCCGATCCAAACGGCTGGCGGAACAATGCGAAGGGCGCAGTGCGATTGACCCCCACGGCACACCGCCAGTTGGCGGCGGATTACGCGAAACCGGGCGAGCCGCCTGCGGTTGAGGAAGCGGCGCAAGTCCAGTTCCATACCGACGTCAAGGACCGCAACGAATAAATTTCACGGAATGTGGGGTTGAGAGGGGGCGGGTGCCCGCGCAGGGGCCCGCCCTCTTTGCGTACTGAAACATCTTCACGATTTATTGCTGGAAAGAGCCCGCGAGAATCATAAGGGCCATACTGCCTTGATTGCGGTCCAGCTGCTCGGTAATTAAGAAATCTCGGTTTCGGTCGGCTCCGTTTTTAGCCTTCCAGGTAACTTTTTAGCCGCTCCCGCAATTCTGTTCGCGCGCGAAAAAGCAGGCTTTTCACTGCTGGAAGCGATAACTCTAAAATATCGGCGATTTCTTCGTAACTGAGTTCCTCGTATCGCCGCAAAACGAGCGCCATGCGTTGAGTATCGGGGAGCTGGCCAATTGCGTTCTCGATGGCTTGTTGCAACTCGTTTTGCAGCAGAGTCGCGTCCGGAGTCTCAGTCGCTTCATCCTTTAGCGGCAATTCCTCAGCTTCGGGATCAATTTGAAGTGGAAGGTGGGGGTGACGTTTGACCCGTCGCATCTCGTTGAACACCAGATTGCGCGTGATCTTGAGCAACCAGGTGGTGAATTTCGCGCGCGCTACATAGCGCCCGGCGCTTTTCCAAACTCGAATGAAAACCTGCTGGGTAATGTCCTCGACATCGGCGTTGCTGCCCAGCATCCGGGCCACCGTGCCGGCCACAAGCGACTGATGCCGTTCGACAAGCGACTCAAAGGCCGCCGTGTCCCCTTCTGCTACCGAGCGCATCAGGCGAACATCTTCCGCGTCGTCTCCGGAACGCGCCGGTGCTTCTGGCTCAACCATTAATAAAGAGACGTGGGCAGCGGGTGTCCGATTCGATCGATCTCGACTCGCCAGGCGTCCCTAACCGTCAGATGCGACCCAGTGCTTTTTGTTGCAACCGGCAGGGCGTCTGTGCATGGTAAAGCCATCACTTTTCAGCATCGGCTCGGGATGAATTACTCACTTATTCCAAAGGAACTTAGGCCGATCGCGGAGAAAATCGAGGCGGCCGCTCGCATTTCCGAAAGCGAGGCCGCAACGCTTTATCGCGCGACCGATCTTAATGCGCTCGGGCTAATGGCGAATGTCGTGCGGGAGCGGAAAAACGGCAATTTTGCTAGCTACATTCACAACCGATACATCAATTATTCGAACGTTTGCGTTCTGTCGTGCCAGTTCTGTGCGTTTGCCGCCAAAAAGCGCGACGCCCATGCCTTCGAACACGCTGCCACCGAAATCATTCAATCAGTCGCCGACGCGCTCCCACTCGGGATTACCGAAGTCCACATGGTTGGCGGCCTGCATCCGAGCCTGAAAAGGCAGTGGTATTTGGACCTTTTGGACGGGCTGCGCGCCCTCGATCCGCAATTGCACATCAAAGCCTTCACCGCGATCGAGATTCGGCACCTCGCGGAGCGCATCTTCAAAATGCCGATTCCGGACACCCTCGAATTGTTGAGAGCGCACGGCCTGGGATCGATCACGGGCGGTGGCGCGGAAATTTTTGACGCCAGTGTGCGCGATCGAATTTGTCGCGGGAAAGAAACGGCCGAGGAGTGGCTCGACGTGCATCGCATTTGGCATCGAATGGGTGGCCGCAGCACTTGCACGATGCTTTATGGACACATCGAAACAATTGAGCAGCGAGTCGACCATTTGCGCCAACTTCGTCAGCTTCAGGACGAAACTGCCGGCTTCAGCGGTTTTGTTCCATTCGCGTTCGAGCCGCAGACCACCATTCTGGCCCACATCAAACGAGCATCTGCGATCGAACAATTACGCAATCTCGCGGTGAGCCGGGTTTTTCTCGATAACATCGATCATCTCACTGCCTACTGGGTGAGCACCGGCCTTCCTCTCGCGCAGATTTCCCTCAGTTACGGCGCCGACGACTTGCACGGCACAATCATGGAGGAAAAAATCTTCCACATGGCTGGCGCAACAACGCCGCAGCAAC
>JAJPJU010000079.1 GCA_021324035.1 Spartobacteria bacterium
GTTCGCCTCCCTTGCCCTCGGCTGCAACCCGCGCCTCCCAGTTTGCATACCGATTATGCTTCTCAATGAAAACATCGATCGACGGAAATGCGTAATGATCCATCTCGCAGCGCAAACGCGCGGTCGGCCCGTTTACCACAACATGCTCGTGAACTTCGTTGTCGCCGCTGTCAGTTGCCAAGTCAGTCAGCTTTTCGTATCGGCCTAACGAGTGCCGAAACAGCCGCAGGTTCCAGTTCGGGTAATAAGCGTGTCGCAGCCAGCGACCCAAAAAGAAGAAACGCCGATTGATCCAGTAACCGGCAATGTTGCCCGCGTTCGTTATGGCATCGCGAAATTCCTCTTCCGCCGCAGCCGGCAGCACCTCGTCAGCATCGAGAATGAAAACCCATTCGTTCCTGAATTGAAGTTTCTCCAGCGCCCAATTTTTCTTTTTCGGCCATGTGCCATTGAAGTAAAACTGTTCGACCCGGGCGCCATGTTGCTCGGCGATTCGTGCCGAATCGTCCGTGCTCTGCGAGTCGACAACAAAAACTTCGTCAGCCCACCGAATGGAATCGAGACAGCGCGGCAGGTTCTCCGATTCGTTACGGATCGGCACGATCACGGAAACGGGAACAGTGCGGCGGTCAGGGCTCATGATTTCAGTGGAATCCGTGTGCGATGGACCGCCAGCAGGGAAAAGTCTGGAGCAGTTGTCGGGCAAGGCTCGAGCGTTTGGCCATTGAACAAAGCGAAGCCGCGCGAACGCAGCAAGTCAGGGATACTTTTATTGCCGTAGCCATCGAGGTAAATGACTTTGATTCGCTCCTGATCAAAGAGCCGCGCTGCGCCGTTCAGCACTGGAAGTTCGTGCTCTTCGACATCGATTTTTAATACCAGGTCGCCGAGTGGCAAAGGCAAAGCGTCCAGCCGCTCGCACTCGATATTGATCACGCCGCCGCGTTGACCCGCGGGCGCGACCTTGAAGACACCGGACGTTACGCCGCTGGTGAAAGCCAATTCTGTGGCATTATCTGACGCGCCAATATTGAGAACCTCAACGTCGAAACCGGCCACTGATTGCCGCAGACGTGCCGCGGTCCCGGGATTCGCTTCGATAGCAATGAACTTCGAAGCAGGAAATAAGTATCGAGAACGCGCCAGCACGGAACTAAACAGCCCGACGTTGGCGCCGATGTCGATGAAGACGTCCCCTGGTTGAAGTACCAGCGCGAGATTCAACAGAGTAGCGGCTTCATGACGAAAAATGATGTTACCCTCTGCACTTCGAGCCGCCCGCCAAAGTCCAATCTCATCGCGGGTGTTGATGTGCAGCGGTGCGCCGAAAATTTGAATGTCTATTTCGCGCGATGGCACAAATAACCGCGTGAGGAACATCCGAAGTTTCGGATAACGGAACATCACCACCCAAAACCAGTGGCCGAAAAATCTCTTTCCCGGAAAGCTCATGGCGCGGAAGCGCGCGGCTTCAGCACACGACAAGGATTGCCCGCGGCGATCATATCGTCTGGCACATCTTTAGTCACAACCGAGCAGGCTCCCACGACAGCCCGGGCGCCAATCCGCACACCGGGCAGAACGAATGCGCGGGCGCCAATGAACGCGTCCTCGGCGATTGTGATCTTTGCAACGGTCAATGGCATCGCCGGATCCGCGAAGTCGTGACTTGCGCTGCTCAAATATGCTTCCTGGGCAACGGTGGCCCGCGCGCCGATTTCGATTTCGCCTAACGAATAGGCATTCGTCCGATCCCCCAGACAAGCCCGATCGTGCAGAGTCAGATTCCACGGTATGGCGATGCGCGCCCGTTGATGCACGAACGGCGTGCCATCGATCTTCGCGTCAAACACCCGCAGCCAGAACAATCGCCATTCGTTCAAGGGCTTCGGCGTCCAGCTGCAAAACAGGAACCAGCAAAACTCCCAGAGCACGCGTAGAAAGCGATTCTCCGCCGTCCACGGTGACTCGTAGGGCGTCTTCTGTTCAGGATTGACGAGCTGGGTTTCGGGCATGGTGTGCTAAACGAGCGAACTAAAATCGGCAATGAACAGGTCGGCAACTCGCTCCGGCGAATATTCCGCGGATTTGCGATGGCCCGCCTCGGCTACGCGAATGAGCAGCGCTTCGTCGGCAACAATACTTTCCACCTTTTGGCGAAGAGATTCAGCTGGATGTTCGCTGCGATGATCGAAAACAAAACCGGTTTCTTTGTCGCGGATGAAATCACCGAAACACTCCAGGCTTGAGACGACCGCGGCGCAGCCATGCGTCATCGCCTCAAGCGGCGCGAGACCGAACGATTCGCCCCTTTCCGCCAGCGATGGATAAACAAACACGCGGGCGGAGCGGAAAGCTTTTGCGAGCTCATTGGGGTCAAAAATCGAACCTGCAAAAATCACGCGATCTTTGCATTCAGCGGCGGATCGTTGGAGAGCAGACAAATATCCAGCTCCGCCTCCACCGAGCTTTGTTTCTGTAGGGCCCACGATCATCAGCTTCCAATCCTTCAAAGCACCGCGCGTTCCGCGAACGAAGGCTTCGACCAAAAGATGAACGCCTTTTTCAGGATGCACGCGGCCTACAAAGAGGATGATTTTTTCCCGGTCCGCGATTGCGGGAGGCGGCGCTCCGATTGCCGGATCCGCCGTTGGGTTCGGAACAACTGCAACCTTGGGAGCGAGACGGGGCGCCTCCGCAGCGATTGCCCGAGCAACGGCGTGTGAAGGCGCCTGCAACCGCGCGGCCTTGTTGTACAAACGCATTTGCCCTTTCGGATAACGAGCGACTTGCACGTAGACTTTTCCGCACTTGGCATCCCGCAACACAACCGGCAGCCAAAAAGTGTTTGTCACAACGACATCGGCACGCGGCAAAATCGATTTTACCCGGAACGAATAAATCAGGTCCAAAAACTTCAGCCAAATCAACGAACGCGGCGTGTCAAAACCATCGACCCGCAAATGCTTTACCCCATCGATGATCTCTTCTTTTGGCAAATCACCCATTTTTCGTGAGATCAATACGACGTCGTGGCCGCGTTTCGCAAATTGTGGTGCGAGCGCGAACCAGACTTTCTCGACTCCGCCACCCATCGTTGGAGGGACTGGAAAGAAAGCGCCCAAGACGATCGTTATTTTCATCGACCGGCTTCCGGTTCGGTTAAGATCTGCAACAGCGAATCCGTAGCTTTGTCGATTTGAAATCGCTGCTCAAAACAACGCCGGGCATTGGCACGCATTCCGTCGCGCACATTTTGCGGAGCTGACATCCAGCGATTCAGCAGTCGCACCGTTCCCGAAAAATCGTCCGATTCGACATAGCCTGCGCCATCCTGATCAACTTCGCGCCAGATATTGATCCGATTGGAAATCAAAACCGGCGAGCCAACCGCCAGCGCTTCGACGACTGCCATTCCAAAATTTTCCTGATGCGACGGAAGCACGAACGCATCTGCGAGCGCAAGGGCAGCCTGTTTCA
>JAJPJU010000348.1 GCA_021324035.1 Spartobacteria bacterium
ATCTTGCGATACGACGGCGGCTGCGCCTGGAAAAACTTCCAGGCTACTTTGTCTTTCTTCAGCAGCTTTGCGTACGGCCCGGGCAACTCCGCCGTTCGTTGTTCGTAGGAATAGATGCCCGATTTGTTTTCAATTCTTGCAGCAAACGCTCTCCTGCCGGCCGTCCGCATTCGTTTCTGTTTCGCAAGCTCGCGAGCGCGTTTGATGTTGATCGCGCTCCAGATGCTGCCGCGCCGGCGCGGGGTGAATCGAATTTTGTAACTGACCTCGGCGATTCCTTTCCGAATCCCGTCGATCCAGCCGAAACAAAGCGCCTCATCAACCGATTCCGCCCATGTAATGCTCGGTTTACCGGAGGTCTTCCGGTAAAACCCAACCCAAAGCTCGGAAGCGGTTGGGTGATTCTTTTCGAGCCACCTCCGGAAATCAGATGGTTTTCGAAAGAACTTCGGCATCAGCCGCCGATTTGTTTTTTGTAAGCAGCGGCGTCTTTCAAATTCTTGAGATCGTCCGGATTGTCGATTTTCAAGACGAACAGCCACCCCTGGCCGAACGGTTCGCGATTGATCAATCCGGGATCGGCTTCGAGGGCCTTGTTCGCCTCGACGACGGTGCCTTTGACTGGCGCGTAAATATCGCTCGCGGCTTTCACGGATTCGACCACCGCGATTGCTTCTTTCGCGTTCGCCTGGCGATCGATCTTCGGCAATTCGACGAAGACGACGTCGGTGAGCTCAGCTTGCGCATGGTCGGTGATGCCGACGCGGATCTTGTCGCCTTCGCGCTTAATCCATTCGTGGCTCTCGGTGTAAAGCAGATCGTCTGGAACGTTCATAATGCATGTAGAGGCGGCCGGTCCGAGCCGGACTGGCCCTTTGGCCGCGATGTTACTTTTTGTATAACGGTTTTTTCTCGATAGTGGCCGGAAATTTTTGCCCGCGAATCTCGATTTCAATCTGGGTGCCGATCTTCGCTTGCGGGGTTGAGACATACGCCATTCCGACGCCCCAGTTCAAGCTCGGCGACAGAGTGCCGCTGGTCACTTCGCCAATGCGTTCGCTGTTTTGAAAAACAGAATAGTGCGGACGCGGCGGCGGACCTTTGTCTTTCATTTTGAATGGCACCAACCTTTCGCGCGGGCCGCTCTCCTTGGTCTTCAACAAGATTTCGCGGCCGATGAATTGTGGTTTCGTTAAATCCACAAAAAAGCCGAGCCCGGCTTCAATGGGATTTCGTTCCGGCGAGAGATCGGACCCGTTGAGTGGATAACACATTTCCAGGCGAAGTGTGTCGCGCGACCCGAGGCCGCAGGGTTTGAGCCCAAGTTCTTTCCCTTTTTCGAGCACCTTATTCCAAAACTTGCTCGCGTCGCTGTTTTGAAAGAAAACTTCGACGCCGTCTTCGCCGGTGTAACCGGTTCGCGCCATCGAGATCGGCATCCCGTCGATTTCGAGATCGACTATGTGATTGCGTTCCGGCAAGTTCACCAACAGCTCGCCAATTCGCGGACCCTGGATCGCGACGCCGCCGAAATTCGCGCTTCGGCTTTCGATTTTTACATCGCCGCGCGCATGTTTTTTCAACCAGGCGAGATCTTCATCAGCCCGCGACGCATTCACGACCAGCAGGAACCTGGTGCCGTCAATTCGATACGCGATCAGGTCGTCAATGATCCCGGCTTTGTCGTTAAGCAAAAAAGTGTATTGCCCCTGACCGACGTCGAGCTTCTCGACATTATTGGTCAGCATTGTGTTCAGCCAGGCCCGGGCGTCTTTGCCTTCGACGATAAATTGGCCCATGTGCGAAATATCGAACATTCCGACGTTTTTCCGGACCGCCTGATGTTCTTCCATGATGCTGGTGTATTGCACCGGCATCAGCCAGCCGCCGAACGGGACCATTTTGGCGCCGAGGTTCACATGCTCGTCATAAAGCGCCGTCTTTTTCGTCGCGGATTCGGTCACGTGGCCAAACTAGACTTCGGCATCACCGTGCGCAATGCTCGTGACCGAATGGCGTGGCTCGACAAAATGGAACGGCGTTTTGGTTTCCTGGGTATTCCCGGATTGCCGCGCATTCTGGTCGGCTTCGCCGCCCTCGTGTTCGGTTTGTCGTGGGCGCTTCCCGGCTTTACGTCAGTCCTGCTTCTCGACCCGGAAAAAATCCGCCATGGCGAAATCTGGCGGCTCGTCACCTACATTTTTATTCCGCAATCCCTGAGCCCGATCTGGGTGATCTTCGCGCTCTGGTTTCTTTGGTGGGTGGGCGAAGGGACCGAGCGCGCGATGGGCGCATTTCGATTTACTCTATATTTCGTGGCCGGAATGATCGGGACAACGATCGCGGCGTTCTTCTTTGGCGCAAATTTTTCGAACGCGATGCTGATATCGTCCATCTTCTTTGCCTTTGCCCGATTCTATCCCGAGGAGCTGATTTACATTCTCTTTATCTTGCCGGTCCGGATCAAATGGCTCGCCTGGATTTATGGCGCGCTTCTGATCTACGGATTTTTCACTGGCTCGAATTCATATCGAGCGGCGCTGATTGCCGCGTTCGCGAATTATCTGATTTTCTTCGGGCCCGACATCATTCATGCGGCGCGCCATCGCCGTGGTGTTTCAGAGCGCCGCCAGCGATTTGATAAGGACGTCCGCGACGTCACCAGTGAACCTTTGCACAAATGCGCGGTCTGCGGACGAACAGAGCTGACCGGTCCCGATTTGGAGTTTCGGGTCGCACGCGACGGCGAGGAATATTGCCTCGAACACCTGCCGAAGCCGCCGGCTGCCGTTTAAGACCCGAATTTCACGAATGTGCTTGGTGACAATTCGTGTCTAGACTACCTCTGTGACTGACCGATTTCCGCCAAGGCTGCAGCGCGGCAAGGCAAGGTCGGCAGTTCACTAACGACTTAAATTGTGACTGATAAAAGTACAACGTTAATTCCGGAGCAGGGTTGGCACTGTGTGCACCTGTTTTATCAAATCGAGCACGGTCAGTGGAACCTGCTCAGCCGCGACGAGCGGAACGCAGCCAAAACGAACCTGACCAAGCTGGTTCAGGAAATTCGCGCCATGGACTCGACGCAACTGCTCACGCTTGGCGTCGTGACGCCGAAAGCAGATTTCGGATTCATGCTGATCACGCCCGATCTCCAAAACGCTAACACGATCGAAAAGCAGCTCTCGCTGTCGCTCGGCGCGGACGTGCTCACGCCGGTTTACAGTTATTTGTCGCTCACGGAGGAGAGCGAGTACATGACCACCGACGAGGAATACATCGTAACGCTCGATGCCGAAACCCGGAAGGACCCGGCTAAACTGGAGAGCGCGTTGAACACTTTTCACGACCGGATGAAGCATTACCGGCAGGAGAGAGTTTACCCAACACTGCCGGATTGGCCTGTCGTGTGTTTCTATAATATGAGCAAACGCCGCGGTGAGCATCGCAATTGGTACGCGCTGCCGTTCGACGAATGCCGCCAACTGATGAAGGGCCACGCGAAGGTTGGCCGGCAATACGCAGGCAAAGTGAAACAATTGATCACCGGCTCGACCGGGCTCGATGATGCCGAGTGGGGCGTG
>JAJPJU010000306.1 GCA_021324035.1 Spartobacteria bacterium
TGTACGTCGGCAACCTGTCCTTCGACGCGACCGAAAGCGATCTGTTCGAGCTCTTCAACGGCGTCGGCCATGTCCAGAACGCCGAAGTGGTGAGCTATCGCCACAATCAGCGCTCCAAAGGCTTCGCTTTCGTTTCAATGCAGACAATCGAAGAGGCGAAGCGCGCGGTGGAGGAATTGCACGACAAGGAATTTCTGGGCCGCAAGCTGGTGGTCAGCGGCGCGAAGTCGGGCGAGCACGCGCGCGAGTAACAACATCAAGCTCATTTTCAAACCGGGAGTAGGCGCGCTTGCGCGGCTCCCGGTTTTGTTTTTCGATGACGCGGACAACGTCCAACGCTGAACGCCGAACACCGAACGTCGAAATCAGACCTTCGCATTCGACGTTGGGCGTTGGACGTTGGGCGTTCGATGTTTTCTTCTGAACTTGAAAAATGTTTTCTTCATCGTCGGCCCCACGGCCACTGGAAAATCGGAACTCGCTGCCGATGCGTCGGCCGAAATTAATGGCGAGATTGTCAGCGTGGACGCTTTCCAAATTTATCGCGGACTTGATTTGTTAAGCGCGAAACCAGACGCAGCTACGCTTGCGAAAGCGCCACATCATCTCATGGGCAAGCTGCCGCTCCTTGAAGAGATGAATGCGGAAAAGTTTCGGAAACTCGCCTTGGAGACGATCGCGGAAATTCATTCACGCGGAAAAATGGCGATCGTCGTGGGCGGGGGCGGGCTCTATATCAAGGCGCTGACTCACGGACTGTCACGTGCCCCGGCCGCCGATCCTGATTTGCGGGCGCAATTGAATGAGCTCAGTCTCGCCGACTTGCAGGAAAAACTGCGCCAGCTGGATCCGAGCGCGCTTGTTGACTTGAAGAATCGTCGCCGCGTCGTGCGCGCGATCGAGATCTGTTTGTTGAGCGGAAAACCGGCCTCGGCGCAGAGGACTCAATGGAAATCAGCAGAGGCTGCTGTCTCAGGCGGCGTCTTCGTTTTTCGCGACCGGGAGGATCTCTACGGCCGAATCAATCGTCGCGTCGAAAAAATGTTCGAGGCCGGCGTAATTGAAGAAGTGCGCGGTGTGGGCCCGCTGAGCGACACGGCGTCGAAGATGATTGGTTTGCGTGAGATCCGCGATCTGCTCGGCGCCGAAATGTCTTCCGGGCAATGCATCGCCGCGATTCAACAGGCGACCCGCCGTTACGCCAAAAGGCAGTTGACCTGGTTTCGGCGCCAAACTAGTTTTCAGCAGCTGAATTTATCGGTGTTAAGTCACGTCGAAGCAGTAGAACGGATTTCGCAGGCCGCGAAAACGTTCGGGGTCGCAAGGGAATGATTGAGACACGTCCGAAAAAAACGCACGAGCGTGCCCTCCTGATCGGCCTCGAGAAACATGGGGTTTCAAAATGGGACTTGCAGGACTCGCTCGAAGAACTGGCCGAGCTGGCCAATTCGGCCGGCGCTGAAGTGGTCGACACCATCACTCAAAAACTCGAAAAGCCGACGGCGCCGTATTATATCGGCAAAGGAAAAGCCGAATCGCTGAAGCCTGCGTTGCACGATCGGCAGGTCACTTCGGTCATCTTTGACGACGAGCTTTCGCCCGCGCAGGGACGCAATCTGGAAAATTTGCTGTCCCGAAAAGTTCTCGATCGCACCCAGCTTATTCTCGATATTTTTGCGCAACGCGCGCGAAGCCGTGAGGGCCGTTTGCAGATCGAACTCGCCCAGTTGCAATACTTGCTGCCGCGGTTGACCCGAATGTGGCACCACTTGTCGCGCCAGACCGGCGGCATCGGTACCCGCGGGCCCGGTGAAACTCAGTTGGAAGTTGATCGGCGTCGCGTCCAGGAACGGATCGCGCGATTGGAGCGCGAATTGGAGTCGGTCCGAAAAACGCGGGCGGTCCAACGGCAGGGCCGCAAACGTCATCAGTGGCCGGTCGCGGCAGTTGTCGGTTATACCAATGCCGGTAAATCGACTCTGCTCAATCTCCTCACCGGCGCGGATGTGGTCGCCGAAAACAAACTCTTTGCCACCCTCGATCCCACGACGCGCAGTTTTGTTTTGCCTAACAAACAACGTGTGCTGCTCACCGACACCGTCGGGTTTTTGCGAAAGCTGCCGCACACATTAATAGAATCATTTAAAGCGACCCTTGAAGAAGTGAGCGAAGCAGATTTGCTCATTCACGTCGTCGATCTCTCGCATTCTCGAGTGGACGATCAGATTGAAGCTGTGGAGAGCGTGATCAAGGAACTTAACGCTTTTGGCAAACAAACCGTCATTGTGTTTAACAAGATCGACAACCTGGCGAACCGCGACCTGATCGACACGTATTTGAGACGGTTTCCCGGCAGCGTTGCGATTTCGGCTCGCACCGGCGAGAACGTGAACAAGCTGGTGCAGACTTTGCAGGACACCTTAAGCGCGTGGCGGTTGCGCTCGCATTTCAAAATTCCGGCGAGCGAATCGGCGTTGATTGCGGAGATCCATCGAGTGGGTCACGTGCTGGAATTAAAATACGAGGAAAACGACACAGTGATCGTGGCCCACGTTCCTCCGGAGCTTGGCCAAAAGCTCGCCAAATTCGCGACGACGTAGGCGCGTTTGCATCGCGACGCGATTGCGTTAGAGCGAAGTGTGGAATGGACCAGGAGAATTCGGGAAAGCATTGGTCTGAATCGCCTGCCAAAACTCCTCCGGCGAATTATCATCGGGTTGATTGGCGGGACCGTCGTGTTAATCGGTTTCGCGCTCATTTTTTTGCCCGGCCCGGCATCGGTTGTAATTCCGATCGGTCTTTTAATTCTGGCCACTGAATTCGCCTGGGCGCGATGGCTCGTTCGACGCGGCAAATACGTGCTTCGAGGAGCGAAGGACAAATTGCGCGACTTCCATTCGGTGCGGCCGTCATGACTGCTCGTGAGCGCGTAACCAAATTAATCAAAGTGTGGCCGAAGGTCTATCCGGATGCGCACACTGAACTGAATTTTAAAACGCCGCTCGAACTGTTGATTGCGACAATTCTGTCAGCCCAATGCACCGATAAGCGCGTCAACATGGTAACGCCGGCGCTGTTCAAAAAATATCGAGGCGCGAAAGACTACGCGAGTTCGCCGCCGGGAGAATTGGAGAACGCGATCAAATCGACAGGCTTCTTTAACAGCAAAGCGAAAAGCATCCGCGGCGCGACATCGGCGATCGCCGAGAAGTTCGGCGGCAAAGTTCCGAACTCGATGGAACACCTCCGCGAGCTGCCGGGCGTCGGCCGCAAAACCGCCAATGTGGTTTTAGGAAATGCGTTCGGGATCAATGAAGGAATCGTCGTCGATACGCATGTGATTCGTTTGTCCGAACGGCTCCGCCTGACCAAGCACAAAGATCCGGAGAAGATTGAGCAGGACCTGATGAAACTCGTGCCGCAAAAATATTGGGCGATCTGGAGTCACTGGTTGATCTGGCACGGTCGGCGGCGTTGCTACGCGCGCAGACCGGACTGCGCGAACTGCGAGGTGTTCAAGCTTTGCCCGAGCGGCAAGGTTTTTCTGCGCACGGGTCTGGCCCAAAAACCGGCTCCAAATAACTAACGATGAGATTCCTCCAGCTCTGAAGGTTCGACATGACGCATGTTGGTCCCTTCGGTCTCAGCTTTGGTGCGCAAACGCCTGAATTGATCCTCTAATTTGTCCAGTTCTTCATCAGAAAGATTTTCCAGATCGACCAGTTCGTTTCGCGCTTTTTTCAGCGCACGAATGATCTCGTCGAGTTTCAGATGTACCGCCTTGGCATCGCGGTTTTGGGTATTCTGAATCAAGAAAACCATCAGGAAGGTAACAATCGTCGTTCCGGTATTAATTATGAGCTGCCAGGTATCGGAAAAGTGGAACATCGGTCCGGTCGCGGCCCAGATGATGATAATGAGAATGGCGACAGAAAAGGCCCATGCGCTGCCCAAAACGCTTGATGCTTTGCGGGCAAACACCCGAAACGCGTCGCTGACGATGCAGAAAATATCGCGCTCTTTCTCGTTCTCTTTTAACTCTTCAGCCTGGGTCCGGTTCATAATCCTCACTTTACCTTCGCGTTGAACGGCAAAACCGCGCGCATCGAACGCATCTTGGAGCGCCAGAGCTCGGAATTGATTTTCCCGCCGATCTGAGGAAAATAGAGCCCCGCCATCGCCATGCAGCACGTCACCGCATTCTCGCGTCCGGAAACGGTTCCTCCGGTTTCGGCCGTAATCCCCAAACGCAATGTTTGGATTCTCGATAGCTGGCGCGACCTGATCCTCTACGTCGGCACACCGCTTCTGATCATCCCCCTGTTCATGGCGGCCCAGGCGCGATGGAGCGCCCAGGAAATTTATCTGTTTGTCGCCGCTTTCGGGGCGATGGGACATCACCTTCCCGGAATGATTCGCGCCTATGGCGATCGCGCATTGTTCGAGCGATTCCGGTGGCGCTTTATTCTGGCGCCGATCTTTTTGCTGACCGTCTGCGTCGGTTTTTATTTTTGGGACATCAAAACCAACCCGGTCGTGTTGATCGTGTTTGTATGGGGCGTTTGGCACGGGATGATGCAGACCTACGGGTTCGGCCGGATTTACGATGCAAAGATCGGTTCGTTCGCAGTAGCGACTCGCCGTCTCGATTTCGCTGGATGCGCAATCTGGTTTGCGGCGGGAGTCATTCTTTCGCCCGCCCGAATGACCGACACGCTGGAGGGATTTTACGGATGCGGTCTGCCGTTTATTCCGCGGTCTGCCATCCAGGGGCTCCAGCTAACTCTTTTGTTTTTGGCAATCGCGGTCTCACTGTTGTGGCTCGCCAATTACATTCGGATGTGGATGGCCGGCACCCGGCAGAATCCAGTGAAGCTCGCGCTGTTCGTCACCAGCATCGCGTTTTGGTGGTATTGCAATAACGGCGTCACCAACATTCTGGCCGGCATCGCGCTATTCGAGGTTTTTCACGACGTCCAATACCTGTCCCTGGTCTGGATTTACAATCGCAACCGGGTGGAAAAGGACAGTTCGATCGGCGGTTTCATGCGGTTCATTTTTCGCCGCAGCGGAGCTCTGATCGGATTGTACGTCGGATTGGTTTTTGCCTACGGTTCGATTGGCTACCTCAATTCGCACATCGGCATGGACACGGTGACGCGCCTCCTGACAGGCGTGGTCGCCGCTTCCGGACTACTCCATTTTTACTACGACGGTTTCATTTGGAAGGTCCGCGAAAAATCGACCCGGCAATCGTTGGGACTCACCGGCGGGACGGCTGATATAAGATTGGGGGGTTTTATTCCGGGATGGACTCTTCATGGCGCGAAATGGGCCCTGGCATTCGTGATTCCGCTCGGCGCAATGTGGTTCGGCAAAATGTATCGCGCAGCGCCCGAGGCGGAACAGATTGGTCACGTAGCGGCCGACCTTCCGTCCAGTGCGCGGGCGCATTTCAATTACGGCGCCGCGTTGCAGAAAGTTCACCGGTTTGACGAAGCAGAGAAGGAATACAACGCTGCGCTCAAGTTCGACCCGAATTACGCCAAGGTTTACATCAATCTCGGTCAGCTTTTTATGACGACATCGAAGCTGGACGAGGCCAGGAAGAATTATGAAAAGGCGATCGAGCTCGATCCAAAGACGGCGGAAACACATTCCGGCTACGCTTACGTTCTCGAGCGACTCGGCCGGCCTGATGAAGCGCGCGCCGAATATCAAACGGCGATCCGATTGAATCCGAAGTCGGCGCAGCTCTCCTACTTTTACGCAACCTTCCTGGACAAGCGCGGCGAAGCGGACGCAGCGATTGCGCAGTATCAGCGCGCGGTGGATGTCGATCCGAAGTTTGGCGACGCCCACTCTGAATTGGCGGTCGCTCTTTTTACAAAGGGCGATCTTCGCGGAGCGGAAACACATTTTGTCGAGGCGGCGAGGCTCAGCCCGAAACGCGCTGACGTTCACAGCAATTTCGGCAGCCTGCTTTTGCAGGAAGGGCGAACCTCTCAGGCGATTGTTCAATACGAGGAAGCGCTTCGGCTCGACCCGACGTTGACCGAGGTGGAGGAAAATCTTCGCCTTGCCCGCCAAAGTGATGATCGATTCCAATCGCGCTCGGGTCGATAGATTTAATAAATTTCAGCCGGTGATTTAATGCAGTCGGTGAGTGCAA
>JAJPJU010000324.1 GCA_021324035.1 Spartobacteria bacterium
TCGCTGCATTCAATATTACCGAGTATCAGATCAAACCGAAATTCGTCACCGGCGACTATGAAGGCGGACTTCGAGTAGGCATCAATTCGATTCTCAACGCAGTTCGCGGCGAATACGGGACTAACAACCAAACGGTGCGGGACGAATCGCCCCGCCGTCACCGAAGTATCGCGCCAGTCTTGTTTATTCTGCTTTTTCTCCCCCTTAGTTTGCTCTTTGGACTTCACCGAACCGCAACCAAAGGACTAGACATTTCAAGCAAGGGCACTCACTGGACGATCGATTGGGGCGATGTTGTTTTTTTCTGGCTCAATTTACTCCTTACCAGCTCATCCAGCCGCGGCGGCAGTAGTAGCTCATCTTCAAGCGGCGGATTTAGCGGCGGCGGCGGATCGAGTGGCGGCGGCGGCGCCGGGTCGAGCTGGTAATGCCGGGGACTTGCAAAAGTCCGGATTTGCTCTTTATTCCACGCTCCGCAGCGAGTTTTTTAATTGCGCCGTTGGTCCCTGGGTCTCAGTCGCTTGGCTGAAACCACACTCGCCAGGGGAAACCCGGCCCTGAGAAAGGAAGAAGGCAGAACTAAAAAGGAAGAAGTGTCTCCACGGACAATTCTTAATTCGCAATTCCTACTTCTTAATTTGTACCATGCCAGTTCGTTACGGTCGTTTTGAAATGCCGAAAACTCTCTCCAAAGAAGAGAGCTCAGCCACTGATACCTACGCCAAGTTCACTGCCGAGCCGTTTGAAGCCGGTTACGGTCATACCGTCGGAAATTCACTCCGCCGGGTCCTGCTTTCGTCGCTCGAAGGCGCCGCGATTACCGCGGTGAAAATCACCGGCGCACAGCACGAGTTCGCTACTTTGCCGGGCGTCGTCGAAGACGTCACCGACATCGTGCTCAACCTCAAGAGGGTAAAGTTCAAATCCAGCAATGGTCACGAGCCGAAGAAACTTTCGCTGAGCGTGAACAAGGAGGGCGAAGTTACCGCCGGAGATATTCAAGAAGTCACCGGTTACGAAGTGCTGAACCCGAAGCAGATCATCTGCACGCTCGACAAGAAGCACAAATTTGACGCCGAGCTCGAGGTCCGCGTCGGCCGAGGATTCGCCACCGGCGAAGAAAACAAGCGCACCGACCAGCCGATCGGCCTTATTCCGATCGATTCGATTTTTTCGCCGGTCACTCGCGTGAAATACGCGGTCGAAAACACCCGGGTCGGTCAACGCACCGATTACGACAAGCTCATCCTCGAAGTCTGGACCGACGGCCGGTTGACCCCGGACGATGCTCTTCTCCAGGCCTCGGCGATTCTCCGTCATCACCTTGATGTCTTCGTGAATTTCAACGAAGAAGTCATCGAGTTCGACGAAACGCCGGCCGGTGTCAGCGAGGAGAACATGAAGTTGAAGAAGCTCCTCAACATGAGCGTCAACGAAATCGAACTCAGCGTGCGCGCGGCGAACTGTTTGAACAACGCCAACATCACGACCGTTGGTCAGCTCGCGCAAAAAACCGAGAGCGAGATGCTCAAGTACCGCAACTTCGGCAAGAAGTCCCTCAACGAAATCAAGGACAAGCTCCAGCAGCTTGGCCTTAGTTTGGGGATGAAATTTGAAGCCGGCTTGGTAGAACCAGTGGTTGGCAACGCATCGGTCGACGGCGCTTCCGGAAATGGCGCCACCGAAGCCGCGCCCGAACGCAAATAATTCCAGCAGGTTTAAATCGATGAGACATCAAAAGAAAACCGTGCGACTCGGCCGCAAGGCCGAACACCGCAAAGCGTTGCTCGCCAATCAGGTTTGCAGCCTGATCGAGCACCGCCGGATTAAAACAACGCTGGCAAAGGCGAAAGCGGTTCGCCCAATCGCGGAGAAAATGGTTACCCTCGGCAAGAATGGATCAATCCATGCGCGACGCACTGCGTTTGCTACGTTGCGCCAAAAGGACGCCGTTAAAAAATTGTTCGACGAAATCGCTCCCGCTTCAACGGATCGCAACGGCGGTTACACCCGGATCATCCGGCTCGGCCAACGTCAGAGCGATTCCGCTTCCATGGCGCTGATTGAGTGGGTGGATGCGACTGTGGTGGTCGAAGAAAAGCCGGCTGAAGAAAACAAGGGCAAGAAAAAAGAGTCCAAGGCGGATACGAAACAGACCGAAACGAAGGCTGAAGAGAAAAAGCCGCAAGCCGAGAAGGAAGCTCCGAAAACAGAAAAGAAGCCTGTGGAAGAGCCGAAAAAGAAACGCGGCTGGTTCGGACGGAAGAAAGGCGAATAATCCGAAACCGGTCGCTCGAGTCTCGAAACAAATTCGAAATTCGAAGCATCACTGCTGGACCCGGGTTCGGTCGTTCGATATTTGGATTTATTCCAATTCCACAATCTTCCAATTGATTTTGCGATTGCTGATTTCGAGCCAGGCGACGCTTTTGGGTGAGCCGCGATTTGGGCGGGTGACGCAGCCGGGATTTAGAAACAGAACCCCGCTACGTTTTTCGTTGCGCGGGACGTGGGTATGACCATGCAGAACAACATCGACATTCTCCGGCGGCACTTCCGGCGGAATATGCACGAGCCGAAATTTCAAGCCTTCGCGGATAAGATTAACCAACAGCGGCCAGTCCTCGTTCCAATCACAATTTCCACGAACAACAGTCAGCGGCGGCCCAATCGCTTCGAGATCGAGCGTAATCGTCGGTTCGCAAACGTCGCCAAGGTGCCAGATCTCATCCGCCTCGCCGGCGAGCTCCAGAACTTGCGGCGGCAACTTGTTATGCGTGTCTGCCAGAACAAAAACCCGAAGCATCAATATCTAAGGAAAGCAGGAACGCAGGAATGCAAAGACAGTTTTGGAATTTTTCCTGCTTTCTTGCTTTCCTCAGCGATACTCAGTCGTGTCATTCAATAATTTCGGTCTTTCATCGGAAGTTGTGCGCGGAACCCAGGCCATGGGATTTTCCGAACCGACGCCAATCCAGCTTCGCGCCTTCCCAATCATTCTCACCGGCAAGGATTTGATCGGCACCGCCCAGACCGGTACCGGCAAAACCGCCGCGTTCGCGCTGCCGATTCTGACATTGCTGGCCCAACACGGAAAATTCCGCTGCCTCGTCCTCGAACCGACTCGCGAGCTCGCCGCGCAGGTCGAGACCGCGTTCCGTGATTACGGACGTTACACCGATTTGCGCGTGACGGTGTTGCACGGCGGCGTCGGTTACGGAAAGCAAAAGGAAGATTTGAAACACGGCGTTGACGTTGTCGTCGCCACGCCCGGCCGGCTGCTCGACCATCTCGAACAAAAGACGGTTCATTTCCGGGATGTGAACATTCTCGTGCTCGATGAGGTCGATCGCATGCTCGACATGGGATTCATGCCGCAGGTCCGCA
>JAJPJU010000304.1 GCA_021324035.1 Spartobacteria bacterium
AGAGCAGATTTACTCGAAACGGGATCGATCCGAATGGAAGTAGACTGAAAAGATGCCCAAGCATGGTAAACAGCGGATAGCCGGGTGGATGTGCGACTCCGAGAGTCGCCGCAGCCGTAATTAATTCCGGCGTATCGCCGACCACAATGTCGCGCGCCGCAGTCAGAAAGTAGAGGAGCGCGGCGGCGAACGTAGCGACGACCGCTCCTAACCAGGTGTATCGCTCGCGCGCTACGAAATTCGACATATTGGAATGCCGAAGCTCACAATCGAACAACCTGCGCGGAGCGAATGTCTTCACCTCCGCGAATTTGTTCCAACAATTCTTCACCCGGCGCGTTGTCGAGATTCAAAATGGTAAGGGCGGTGCCACCCGCTTGATTTCGGCTGAGCGACATTGTGGCAATGTTTACATTATGCTCGCCCAGCAACGTTCCGATTCGCCCCACAATTCCTGGCCGGTCGGTGTTTTCGAGAACAAGAATGACGCCATTCGGTCGCGCTTCAACCGGTCGGCTTTTGACGCTCACAATCCGCGGCGTTGCTCCAAAGAAAGCGCCGCCGACGGAAACGGTTTTTCCTTCAGCATTCGCCGAAAGCTCGAGCAGGTCCGTGTAATCTCCGGCCGAGCTGATTCGCGTCTCGGTGATTTTTAATCCAAGACTTTCCGCAAATGCCGGAGCATTCACTTCGTTGACGTCTTTTCCGCCGGCGTTTTGCAAAAAGCCTTTCAAGATCGCGCGGGTGATTGGCCCGGTGTCCATCTCGTTCACTTTCCCGCTGTAGTTAATTTTCAATTCATCGACTCGGCGAGGCGCGACCTGCGATAGAAAACGGCCCAATTTCTCGCCGAAGCGAAGATGCGGTCCGATGATTGACAAAGTTTTCGCGTCGAGGCTCGGCATATTGACGGCGTTGCGGATGGTTCCTTCAAGCAAAGCGGCCCGGATCGATTGTGCGATTTCGATTCCGACACTTTCCTGCGCTTCCGCCGTCGAAGCCCCAAGATGTGGCGTCAAAGTCAGATTGGGCGCTGCCCGCAAGATTGAATCGTCCGGCAACGGTTCAATTTCAAAAACATCGAGCGCTGCCGCCGCCACATTTCGATTTTCCAATGCGGCCGCCAGAGCATTTTCGACGATCAATCCGCCGCGCGCACAATTAATAATGCGGACACCGCGTTTGGTTTTCGCGAGCCGCGTCTCATTGAGGAGGTGACGAGTCTCGTTCGTCAGCGGCGTGTGCAGAGAAATGAAGTCGGCGGCGCCGAGTAAATCGTCGAGTTCTTCCACCAGTTCTACCTGCAAACTGCGCGCGCGAGACGCGGAGAGATATGGATCATACGCGATCACGCGCATTCCGAAGGCGATCGCTCGCCGGCTCAGTTCGCTCCCAATCCGGCCCATGCCGATGACCCCCAGGGTTTTATTATAGAGCTCGACGCCTTCAAAATCTTTCCGGTTCCACTTTTTGGTCCGCAAAGTTGCGTCGGCTTGCGGAATCTTGCGGGCAACGTTCAGCAGAAGCGAAAACGCGTGCTCCGCTGTCGAAACCGTATTGCCGCCCGGCGCGTTTAATACCAACACTCCACGCCTGGTCGCCGTTTCGACGTCCACATTGTCGACTCCAACGCCGGCGCGCCCGACCACCCGAAGCTTTTTCCCGGCATTGAGAACGTCGCCGGTGACTTTCGTTTCGCTGCGAACAATGAGTGCTGCGAATTCCGGAATGATCTGAATCAGTTTGTCCGGTGGAAGCTTTACCTGTATCGAAACTTCGAGCCCGCCATCGCGGGAAAGTTCGTCGATTCCGCGCTGGGAGATAGCGTCAGCGATCAGAACTTTAGGTGGAGTCACAGCAAAGGTTCAGCGTTCAATCGAGGCGACGCAACTCCGCGACGACTTCGATTTCAGCGGTTTGCGGAAACATATCCAGAGGCGTGATGGATCGAATCTCGAAACCGTGGCGAAAATCGCCGAGGTCGCGCGCGAGCGTTGACGGATTGCAGGAGATGTAGATCAGCGTCGCGGGCGCAGTATCGCCAATGGCTTCGCGGACTCGCAGGCCTAAACCGGTGGCTGGGGGATCGAGAAGCAAAACCGTCCGGTCTTTGTCGCACTCGTGCAGAGCAGAACGAAGCCCGGCTTCAACATCGCCGGCAACGTAGGTTTCTTTTGCGGTAACGTTTTCATTAGCGGCGGCGATCGCGAACCGGTCCCAGTCAATTCCGACGATTCTCTCGAATTTGTCGATCAACGCTTTCGCGAAAAATCCTGCTCCGCAGTAGGCATCCACCAATAGCTGCTGATTTGGCGGGACAAGGGCGATCACAAGATCACGGAGCGCGGTCGCGACCGCATCATTAGTTTGAGAGAAAATGCGAGGACCGGATCGTGCCCGCAAAGTATAATGTCCGTCCGGAACTTTGCGGGCTCGCAAATCCTTGAGCTCGCGATTTACTTCGTCCATTGCAATCGGACAGCATTCGACATCGATGAGCCGATGGGAATCGCGCCGAAAATAACCGATCACTCCGTCCTCGGCGTGAACTGTGATGCGATTTCGATAGGCGTATGGCGAAGGCGAGGGGACAATCGAACGCAGCGGGATATCTTTAATTTGTCCGATTCGTTGCAGAACATCGCGAACCTGACTCGTTTTGATTTCGAGTTGATGCGAGTAATCGATGTGTTGATAGGCACAACCGCCGCAGCGCCCGAAGTACGGGCATCGCGGTTCGATGCGATGCGATGAGGGTTTGCGGACATCGACAACCTCAGCTTCAGCCAGCTTTTTCTTGTCTCGTGTGATTTTGGCGGAAATGAACTCGCCGTCGACAGTGAACGGGACGAACACAGCCTTCCCGTGTTCACGTCCGACTCCTTTACCGCCGAAGACGATATCCTCGATTTGTAGATCGACCGTCCGCAAGCCTGAATTGTAGCGGCGACGGATCAGCGCCGCATTTTATTTCGTCGGCGTGTTCGCGCTTCCCGCTATCACTCGATCAATTGCCGATTCAAGCTTCTCCATTTTCACCGGCTTGACCAAATGTTCTGCGAAACCAGCCTCGAAACTCTTTTCGATATCGCCGTTCATTCCGAAACCACTGATTGCGATTCCGAGAATCGGCGAGATTGCACGAAGGTAACTCATCAACTCGATGCCGGTGCCGTCCGGCAGCGCGATATCGCTGATCAATAAATCGAACGAACCGCGCGCCGCCGCCTCCATGGCCGATCGAACATTGTGGGCAGCTGCGACGAGGTGGCCGCGACGCACTAGCAATCGTTCGAGCGCGGTGCAGGTATCGACGTGATCGTCGACTAATAAAATTCGGAGCGGACGGGTTTCGGGAACAGGCGCGGCGAACTTCACGATGCGCGTCGGCGGTGGAACAGTTTTTATTGTTAACACGAAAGTCGATCCGCGATCGCGCCCTTCGCTTTGGGCGACAAGAGTGCCTCCATGGGCCTGGGTCAGCGATTTCGAAATCGCGAGACCGAGACCGAGACCGCCATAACGGCGCTTCAGCGCGTGCTCGCCTTGTTCGAAGGGATCGAAGATCCGTCCCATGATTTCCGGTTCGATGCCGATACCGGTATCCTTGATGTTTATTATCAAAGTTCCCGGTTCCGGATTCGTCGTCGAAATCAAAATGTCGCCGTTTTCGCCGGTGAACTTGATGGCGTTCTTGACCAGGTTCCAAATGATCTGCTGAAACTTGGCCGAGTCGGCCAGAACGTGATGAGCTCCTGCGCGCAGGTTTACCCGCAAATTCAGCCGGCGTTCCTGGGCTTCAGCCCGACAGATTTCGACGACGTCGCCAATGATTTCGTGCGCATCGATCGAGCCGAACCGGAGTTGAAGTTTGTCTTTCGCGATCCGCGTCAAATCGAGCAGGTCATCGATCAGCTGACTTTCCAGTTCAACATTGCGGCGAATCATTGATAACGAAGACTTCGCCATATCCGACGGCGACGTTTCCGACTCCAGCGCGTCCAGCGCCGCGATAACCGGAGTAAGCGGTGTCCGCAACTCGTGCGAAAGCATGGCCAGAAAATTATCTTTCGTGCGATTGGCCGCCTCGACCACTTCCTTTTGCTGCTCGATTGCAGCCTGGGCGCGATTGCGCTCGGCGATGGCGGCTGCAATTGCCATGGCCGTGATTGTCAGCGCGGCTGTCCACGATTGCAGCATCAGCAGCGATTGATTTTCAGTCGGCAAAACAAACGGACCGTAGCCCTGAAGGGTTCCCCAAATCGCGATCGACGATAGAAGGAAAACGCCGGTAGCGGTTTCGCGCGGCGTAAATCGAAACGCGGTCCAGATCACGATTGGTCCACAAACAAACGATATGGGATAATTTCGCGCGGAAATTCGAAACCAACCGCCAAATACCATCTCCGCCAGGCACACCAGGAGTAACAGCAGCACGCTCACTTCGATTGCCTGGGCGCGATTCCATTTGCGGCGTGTAGCCGGAATACTCCAGAGCAATAGCAATGGCGTGAGGACCAGTGCTCCGGAAACGTCGCCTAACCACCAAGTGAGCCAGATTTTGCTGTAGGAGGACCATTGTGCGAAACCGCCGATTGCGAGAGACGTAACTCCGAGCGTTGGACTCAACGTCGCGCTGGCGAGCGCCGCCAGGGCAAACTTGAAAACATTTTGCGGCCGCTCGAAAACCTGAATGCCGTCAGCGAAACGGTTCACCAGCCAGGCCCCCACCAGCGCTTCAAGCGTGTTGCCGCCAGCAATTCCGAAGGAAGTAAAAATATTTCCGGCGTGCGTAACGTTTACGAAGAATGCGCCAATGAAAATCGCCGGCCACAGGCGAGAACCGAACACGAGCAGAGCAGCCAGCGCGATTCCCGTTGGTGGCCAGACTGGTGACGCGCTCGGATTGACGAGCGCCAGCTTCAAAGAAAAGTAGCCGGCGACAAAATAAATCAGCGTGAGAACGCCGATTGCGGGCAGCGTGGGAAGTTTCCTGGAATTTAACATTACCCGACCGCCGATGCGGATCGAATCGGCTTACTTGTCACGCCGGTTGCCGATGAGGTCAACCGATTTGTGCACGCAAGTCGGAAGTTGCGGGGCTACTTTTAGTACGACCGGCAGTAAGGAAACTTCGATTCGTTGCCGAGCTCGGGCGAGGACTCGGAATAACCGCCGTGAATCCACGGAATGTCGCTTGGCAAAACTGGACGGTAACTGTCGTGCCAGGTTGGAGACATGAATGTGAAGATTTCGTAGAGGCCGGTTGCGTGTCGTGCCGTTGAACGAGCAAGTCCTTTCACGACACCATAGCCTCCGGCGGCGTTATTGCCCTCGGTCTTGCTCACTTTGCAAACCGTGTCCGGCAATTCGGTTGAAGCGAAGAGGAAATTCGAGATGCCGCGGCCAAGTTTTCGGGTTGGGCCGTAATCGTTGCCGGGCGGATCTTGAATATCAGCGCGAAGGTTCGCGGCGAGGCTGCCGGCGATTAGCGCAACGAACAGAAATTTTTTCATAACCGCTCAATTCATCTAAACAACTTCTTCGACATGAATGCAACTTTCATTTTAATCGGACTTTGGCCGTACGACCTCGACTTGATTGGAATTCCGAGCTTAGGAGTGGGGCGGCCCGGTGAAATAGAAGAGGATTGACCGGCTCGCATCGAACAGTCCGTGCGCAATGATTGCGATCCAAAGATTTCTGCCTGAGACGAGCACGACAACTCCAAGCAGAGCTCCGAGCGTTCCAGTGATCAACATTCCGAGCGGATTTTGATACGAGTGAGAAGCGCCGAAAAGCGCGGCCTGAACGATCAATGCGACCGCCCAAGCGGCGCGGCTCCCGCCGAAAAACATGGCGAAGCCTTGCATTAGAAATCCCCGGAACATGAACTCCTCGTAGAACCCGGCGCCGATCAGCACGTAAACCACCGCCACTAAAGTGAGTCGCGAGTTTCCTTGCAACGCGGCGAACCGACTGAGATCGCGATGAAAGCCGGCTTTTTCCGACAGGTAAATTCCCACGAACACGATCGCCGCGATCGCAATTCCAATTAGTATTGTGCGTAGCCAACTTCGAGGCCGCTTCAACCCGATGTCGGCGAGCGTTTCTCCACGAAACCGGATCAGGGCCCACGCGATTACGATTTCACATAATTGGACGACCAATCCAAAGACGTAGCCGGCTTCAATCGTTTTGGGTTTGTAAATCGCCTCTGCTGCGATCTCCAGACCAAACACCACCGCAATCAACACGACGATGTCGACGAAATATCGGTACCGTCGCGCTGTGCTGGTCTGAACCGTGTCCAGATTTTCGTCTGACATTCGTCCAATATTAAGCGCTTAACCCGATATCAGGACAGAATAATTACGCTCCCGCTAGTTTGGCGAAAGGGTTCCCTGAATATGCATTGCCGCACAGCGGCCTTCTGCCGCCGCATCTGCTATCTCCGATCTCCTATCTTCGAGCTTAATGCAGCCCGCGCGACCAACCGGTCAGTTGAAAAACGATGAGCACATCCCGGTGATCAATCGTTCCCGGTTGAAACTTCCAGTTGAGCAAAGTCATTACCGCGCTGGCATCGAGCTCCCGGTGGCCGGTTGTTTTGAGAACCTTTATTTCATCGGCCATTCCTGTTTTCTTGTTAATGACCAGCCGGTAAATGCCCTGACCTTGATAACCGAGATGCTGCGATTTCATCGGATATTCCGGGTCCGGTGACGCCAGGGCGCCTTTCTTATATTCCGCGGGAATCCGCACGATATCAGTCGCATGAATCGAGCTGACGAACGCGAGCGCCAAGACTAGCGGAAAAATTTTGAGGGACGTTTTCATACGATAAAGGAATCGAACTCTCATAACCAATTGGACGTGCCGTCTGCAATTCGAAATCTGGTTTCGTTGGCTCGCCGTAGCCTTGGCGAAGGCTTCTGGATTTTCATCCTGCATCCTTCTACCTTCATCCTTCTCAAAAGGTTCCCGTAGTTCAACGGATAGAACGGAGGTTTCCTAAACCTTAAATGTGGGTTCGATTCCCGCCGGGAACGCAGTTCAACAAATGTTGAATGTTTAGGTACGACCCCGGTTCCCTTTCAGCTATTGCTGGTTACCGTTGACGGTAACTCTCTTCTTGATTTGGTGGCGCATACCGCTGTCTTCAAGAACCCAAATACGTTGGTCTTTACCGGTTTGGTAACGCTTCTAAAGCCACATGACGAGGGTTGTTTC
>JAJPJU010000253.1 GCA_021324035.1 Spartobacteria bacterium
AACAAATTGGCGGTGAAAGCTCTGTTGCAATGGCAGTTTCAGCCCGGAACTCGCAGCCCGGTTGAAGTGCCGGTGGAGTTCGACATTCAGGGTGGCAATCGAATTCTGCACTGACCGGCGGTCGTACCTAAATATTCAACATTTCAAAGCAATCGAGGCGTTACGCTCCCGCGAGTGCGTCAAAGTTTTTGGACGCTGAAAGGGCAAACACCAAGAACTACGGCTTAGTGCCTCTTCTCGCGCGATATATAATTGAAATGAACTGGATTTTAATCGCGGTTGCGATCGTTCTTTTTGGCACTTGGATAATTCTTCGCGTTATCCTCCACACTCCTCTGGGCGTGCTGAACATGCTTTGGATGATGGCAATTCTCTTCCTCGTCCTTGGCGGTGTGCAGAAATTGGAAAGCTAATTCACAAACGCTGAAACGCGGGAAACTGAAAAGCTCAAAGCATTCAAACCGAAAAGTTGACGGCTTCTACAGATTTCGTCGGCGCCGTGGCAGAAGCTGAGCGGCCAGACCCTGCCGGGTAAAAGTTCGTGCCTATTGGTGTTTATTCGTGGTTAATTGTCGGCTATGGCGGACCCGCAGATTGAAAAGATCAAATCGGCAGTTGTCGCGGCCGATCATATTCCGGCCGAGAAAAAAGCCGAGCTACTGGGGTTGATCGCGACCCTCGACCCGGTGATTACGAAATTCGCGGAAACAAACGGCAAGCACGCGCAACGCATTACAGGATTGGTAGAAGAATCGGCGCAAGCGGCTTCGCGCAAAAGCCCGGAACAACTCGAGAGTGTCCTGGGTGAATTAAAAGAATCGGTTCAACGCTTCGAAGCATCTCATCCGGACTTGGTCTCGTTCGTGACTGAGTATTCCGCGCTTTTGTCCGCTCTCGGTATTTAAACGAACCAGCTCCTGTGTGGGCCCGGCGCTCTGTGGTTTATTGATCGCGCCGTCCCGCACCGGACCACGCCGGAACTCCGTTTTTATCGCGCAATCTCAGCACGCTTGGTCCTTTTTGAACCTCGGCTGCGATGATCGCCGATTGTCCGTCGATCGAAATCCGAGATCCGGTAACGGTTATTACATCTTTGGCTTCAATGTGCGGCGTCTGCTTATCGACGTACCAAGCGGGGCCCAAATGGATATCGAGGACCGGATTATCGGCTGTTTGCAACGTCAGATGAACTCCATAACCGCGATCTTTTGGTGGAGACATCTTTTGCACCGACAAAACCGTGCCTTGAACCGTTTCGACCGTCTTCGGATCGTATGGCCGGTCGGCAGCAGCTCTTCCCGGCTGGGCCAACGCGCTGGATGTTGCGAACAGCCCACCAATCATCGCCAGAATAACGATACTTCTTTCTATCTTTTTCATGATCTTTCTTTCTCTTGTTGTTTGCGATTTTCCACGACCTTAAACGAATGATTCCGAGGTTTCGGTAACGGGGGTCCGGGTGATTGCGGGCGCTGGCTGTGGTCGCGACTGGTTCGCCATAAAGTAAAGAACCGGCACCGCCATGCGACTGATCAGGAGCGATGCGATTTCTCCGGCCATCAACGAAATGGCCAGGCCTTGAAAAATGGGGTCGAACAGGATGACGCTGGCGCCGACCACCACAGCCATGGCGGTGAGGAACATCGGCCGAAACCGGATTGCACCGGCGTCGATCACTGCGTCCGCGAGCGGTGCGCCTTCGCGTAGTCTTTGCTCGATAAAATCGACCAGGATGATCGAATTACGCACGACGATTCCTGCGCCGGCCATGAAACCGATCATTGAGGTGGCAGTAAAAAACGCGCCCAGCAATCCGTGCGCCGGCAGGATTCCAACCAGTGAGAAGGGGATCGCCGCCATTACAATCAGAGGAGTACGGAAGGATCGAAACCATCCGACCATAAGGGCGTAGATGAGAACGAGTACAACTGCGAACGCGGATCCGAGATCGCGAAACACTTCGATTGTGATCTGCCATTCTCCATCCCACTTTAACGAAGGAAGCAAGTCGCTGAAAGGCAGACGGGCGTTGTAAATCGCAAGCTTCGCGCCGGTACCACCGAACTCGCGGGTGTCGAGAGCGCGCAATGCCTTGTTCATTTTCAAAATCGCGTATACCGGGCTTTCCACCGTTCCCGCGACGTCGCCAATGACATAGGTGACCGGCATCAGATTTTTGTGGTAGATGCTTTTGTCGGTAATCGTGTTCTCAACCCGCACTAATTCTCGCAATGGTACGAGCGGCGCCAGGCTCGTGGCACCGATTTCCGGCAATGCATTTGCGTCCCCGGATCGAACACGCAGCGCGAGTAGTTCTTCCGGCGTTACTCGAGCCGATCGCGGCAATTCGAGCAAAATATTTACATCCTCCTTCTCGCGAGGTTGATGGGTCAGATCGATGGAGCGTCCACCGACTGCAATTTGCAACGTCTCCGAAATTGTCTCGGCACTGATGCCATGCAACGCCGCCTTCTCTTTATCGATCACGAACCGCGCCTTCGGTTGGTCCGCTTCGATGTACCAATCGATATCGACCACGCCGGGCGTGCTTTTGAAAATGTCGCGGACGCGCTTTGCCATCGAGAGGCGCGCTTCATCGTTGGGCCCATAAATCTCGGCAACCAGTGTTTGCAATACCGGCGGTCCCGGTGGCACTTCGGCAACGGCGACGCGGGCGCCGAATTTTGCCGCGATCGCGGCGACGGGTGGCCGCACACGCTTGGCAATTTCGTGACTCTTCGCCTTTCGCTCATTTTTCGGAACGAGATTCACCTGTATGTCGGCGATATTTGCCCCGTGCCGCATAAAATAATGCCGGACTAAACCGTTGAAGTTGAATGGAGCACCGACCCCGGTGTAAATCTGATAGTCCGTTACCTCAGGTTCGACCCGAATTGCGGCGGCGATCTCTCGCGCGGCTTCTGCAGTCCGTTCGAGTGCACTTCCTTCCGGCATGTTCAAAATGATCTGGAACTCGCTCTTGTTATCGAATGGCAACATTTTCACCTTTACCCATCCGATGCCGACCAGAACCATCGCGATCAACAGCAAGCCGCAGATCGCTCCGAGAAAAATCCAACGCGACCGCGCACGCGCGATGAGCGGACCCATCAGCCGCCGGTAGGTCCGGGTGAAAAGGTTTTCGTCACTTCTGGAATGTTTAGCCGAGCCGCCCAGCCGCAGAAGACGAATCGCCGCCCACGGCGTAATGACGAAGGCGATCGCGAGAGAGAAAAACATCGCGGCGCTCGACCCGATCGGGATCGGACGCATGTAAGGTCCCATCAGGCCGCCAACGAACGCCATTGGTAAAACGGCGGCGATGACGGCAAAGGTGGCAAGAATGGTCGGATTACCGACTTCGTTGACCGCTTCGATTGCAACCTGTGTCCAATCCCTGCCACGATTCTTCGGCAGGTGAAAATGCCGGACGATATTCTCGATCACAACAATGGCGTCATCGACCAAGATGCCGATGGAAAAGATCAACGCGAAGAGCGTGATGCGATTGAGGGTGTAACCGTAAAGCAAAAATACAAGGAGGGTCAGGGCGAGGGTTGACGGAATGGCCAACGCAACGACGCCCGATTCGCGCCAGCCGAGCGCGAGCAGAATCAGCAGCGACACACCGACCACCGCCAGCAGCATGTGCCAGAGCAACTCGTTTGATTTTTCCAACGCGGTCAAGCCGTAGTTGCGAGTGATAGAGATCTGGACGTCAGACGGGATCACGATACCGCGAAGAGTGTCGATTTTTTTCAATACCCCGTTCGCCACAGCAATGGCATTGGCTCCGGGGCGTTTGGCCACGCTCAAGGTGACCGCGGGCTGTTCGTCCGGAACAGGCGAGACTGCGGCACCGCTGCCAAACAACAGGTAGTTGGACGGTTCTTCGGCGCCATCGACAACCTGAGCGACTTCCCGCAAGTAAACTGGCCGATCACCAAACACTCCGACCACCACGTTGCCCACATCTTCAGCACTTTTTAAAAACGCGCCGGTCTCAATCATTATCTCGCGGTTTTCACTCGTTAGGCCTCCGGATGTGAATTGCCGATTGGCTTGCTGAAGCATCGGCACGATGCCGGCCGCGCTCAGGTTCCGCGACGCCAACCGCGCCGGGTCCAGCAACACCCGAACCTGGCGCACCGATCCGCCGATGATGTTGGTCTCGGCCACGAGCGGCACTTGTTTGACCGCGTCGTCCACCTGCGCGACTAGCCGCCGCAATGTTAAATGATCATAACGACTGCTGTGAAACGTCAGAGCAAGAATTGGCACGTCGTCGATCGATCGTTCCTTGATCAGCGGGAACGAGACCCCGTGCGGGATGCGGTCGTAATTCGATTGGAGCTTTTGGTTTAACCGGACCAGGCTGCGTTCAGGATCTTCACCGACGCGAAACCGGACGATAACGAGGCTTTGGCCGGTGCTCGACGTTGAATAGATGTATTCAACGCCGGGAATCTCCCAGAGCAGTTTCTCCATTGGCCGGGTAGCGCGTTCTTCGATTTCCTTCGCGCTTGCGCCCGGCATCGAAACCACCACATCAATCATGGGAACTTTGATCTGTGGCTCTTCTTCCCGGGGCAGGAGCCAGATTGCAGCGATTCCAAGAACGACTGAGGTAAGAATAATCAGCGGGGTCAGCTTCGAATTTATAAAGAGCCGTGCGATCTTTCCCGCGACCCCAGGACTTTGATTCATAGCCGGGGTGCGACGGGTTGTCCGTCTACCAGGGAAGCGGCGTTTTCGGTGATTACTCGTTCGCCGGAACTGACCCCGGAGAGCAATTCAACTTCGTTGCCGAAGCGGCGGCCGGTTTTGACCAGGCGCAATTGCGCGTGTTGATTAATGACAACAAAAACCATCTCCATCTGCCCGCGCTGGACCACGGCTGTGATCGGCGCCCGGAGCACGTTCGTCTCGCTCACAGGGATTGCGACACGCCCGAATTGACCCGCGTGCAGTCCGACTACGGAGGGAAGATCCAGCTTTATCAGAAAAGTGCGGCTGTTGGGATCCGCCGATGGTGAGATCTCGCTGACCGCTCCGTCAATTTCGTTCGCGAGCACTTGCACCGAAAGTCGCGTGCCCAATTTGACCTTGTCGATCACCGCCTCGGGCACTGGAGCTTCAAACTGCAAG
This sequence comes from Spartobacteria bacterium, assembly GCA_021324035.1. Taxonomy (GTDB): domain Bacteria; phylum Verrucomicrobiota; class Verrucomicrobiia; order Chthoniobacterales; family UBA10450; genus AV40. Next base: position 5,149 of record JAJPJU010000253.1, read on the forward strand.
ACCCGCGGGTCTTCGAGTTCAAGCAAAGATTTACCCGGAGTTGCGAGATCGCCAACATCGGCAAGCTTGCGTGTCACCACTCCGTCAAAAGGGGCGGTGATTTTCGTGTAGCCGAGCATTGTTTCCGTTTCCGTCGCAGAGGCGACCGCGACCTGGCGACGCGACTGGACTGCCTCGAATTCCGCCGGCGTAATCACCTGTTTGGCGCGGAGGATTTCATATCGCTTCAAATCATTGTCTGCCTGCTGACGAACGGCGATCGCCTGATCCAATTTTGCCTGAACCTCGCGGGAATCGAGTTGGACCAACAACTCTCCTGCTTTCACTTGCTGGCCGGGCACCACCAGCATTTTCTCGATTCGACCGCTGATCTTCGCTTCGATGACTGAGCGAAGCTTTGGCTGGACCGTCCCAACGACATCTTCGGCGGCAACGTGCGGTTTGGCGTGCACGGTTTCGACTCGCACGTTTGCCGGGGGCGGGACTGGCGGCGAGGTGGAGTCCTTTCGGCAACCCGTCGAAACGAGCAGGCCGATCGCGCCAAAGAAAAGCGTGAGAGAGACACAGCTGAATCTCATTGCCAATAACTTGCCGACAGGCAACTGCCGCGCCTCGCGCCAATTGCCATTCTTTGAGCGCATCTTGTGGTTTGCCCTGCCCGGCTATGGCTCGCAATTAGCGCATAGTCAAAAACAAGATCCGGTTATCGCACGGGGAATGAATGACCGATTTCCTTGCAGGAAACCCGCCGTGTGTTACACCGGCGAAGGAAAACAACGAGGTGCTTATGTCAATTCAACATCAAATCCGAGCTTTTGCGGGAACCTTCATCCTGGTCAGTTTGCTCCTGGCTCATTACCACTCCACCTACTGGCTTTGGTTCACCGCTTTCGTGGGAGCAAATCTGGTTCAATCCGCATTTACCGACCTTTGCCCGCTGGAGATGTTTCTCAGAAAGATCGAGAAGAAACCGAAATCCCTGGACTTTGGCAGAACGTGACGTTTCTCCGTTTGCGCGTCAGCGCGCAATACAACGAAATTCATACCGAAAATTTCCGTTGGCGGCGGAGCTGAGGGTGGCCGCCCATTCGCTCCGTTCTTATCCGGTTTCGAGTCGAGAAAAACTGTTTTCAGTGTTCGACGTTGAGCGTCCGACCCCTAGTAAATCCTGTTAATCCGGTCGATTCATACTAGGGTCAGTAATCTGTGGAGCCGGAGCAATTGCTGAACGTTGCTGATTATGCAGCTGTCGCGCGGCGCGCTCTGCGGAAAGATGTTTTTGATTACTACGAAGGCGGCGCGCTTGATGAAATTACGTTGCGGGAAAACGTCGCAGGCTGGGAAAAACTAAAGCTGTATTATCGCGTGCTTGCCGGAGTTGGCTCGCGTGAATTGCGCACGACAGTGCTTGGCCAATCAATCTCCATGCCGATCGCGATCGCACCCACCGCGTTTCATAAACTGGCTTGCCCGGAAGGCGAGATCGCTGCTGCGAAAGCGGCGAAAAGCGCCGGCACTTTGTTCATCCTGAGCTCGCTTTCGAACACTGCGATGGAGGCGGTTCTCGCGGAGGCCGCGAGTCCACGCTGGTTCCAGCTCTATATATATAAGGACCGCGAGGTAACCCGCGCCCTGGTTCAACGGGCCGAAGCGGCTGGGGCGGAGGCAATCGTACTGACCGTCGATGCCCCGGGCCTCGGAACACGGGAACGCGATGCCCGAA
>JAJPJU010000352.1 GCA_021324035.1 Spartobacteria bacterium
ATGGGCGATGCGGCAGATCGTAGGTGTTCAGAAGGTAAATGCCCGGCCCGCCGCGGCCTGAAGTATAAAACGGCGCAAGATCGTCCGGCACCGGTTTGATCGTAAAACGCATCCGCGGCAGGTAACCGAAATACTGCGACGATTTCCCATCGAACACTTTTGCGATCCAGGCCGCGCGATTCAGCAATTCCTGCGGCGTTTTGGCGTAGAATTGCGGATCGTCACGCAGAAATTGCAGGAACGCCGGAAACTCGCCTTTGAATCCAGTCGCATGCATCGCGTCGACCATCTGGGCATGCAATTTCGCGACTTCGCTTAAGCCAGTCTGATGAATTTCGTCGGGTGAAAGTTCCAGGGTTGTGAACTCGCGGATTTTCTGCTGGTAGTAATTTTTTCCATCCGGCAAATCTTGCGCCGCTACCGTAGTTCGCGTGTGCGGCACGTACTCGTCACGGAAAAACTTCAATAAGGACGCGTAAGCCGGCTGGACGATCCCCTGAATTACTTTCGCCGCTTCGGCTTTCAGCCTGGTCTGCTCGGACGCGTCAACTCCGACCATCGGCTCGCGAAACGGCGTGTAGAGTAAATTATCCTCGGGCTTTCTTTCCGCGATCGCAGTGATGGATTTTTCGCGACCCTGTAACGTCGCCTGGGGCGGCGTGAAACCGCGAGCGAGCCCAGCCCGCATATTCGCGATTTCCTCGCGAAAATACCGCGGAATATCACGCATCTGAGCGATCCAGTTCCTGTAATCGATGGCGTTTTTGAATGGTCGCCGGGCGGTGTAACCGAAATTTGTCCAAAACGCCGTGTCCGAATTAGCCGGCATTTCGAAATCACGAAATTTTTGATCGGCAACGAAGTCTTCGATCTCGCGCCGGTAGATATCGTAATTGACCTGCTCGTCTGTCGAAAGCTGCGCTCGCGGAATTCCTTTGAGCTTTCGCAAAACATCTTCCCAATAATGCTGCCGCATCTCCTGCGTTGGCGGATCCTCCTTCGGCAAATGATCGGCGACCGCCTTGGTGTCGTCTTCCCGGTTGGGAAATTGTTCCAACCGCCATTTCCATTCTTCGGTGTAGATGGCGCGGAGTTGTGCGTCACCACTTTGCTTTTCGGCGCCAAATGCAATCGAACACGACGCTGCTACTCCGGTTAAAATAAATAAAATCGTTTTCATGTAGATATTGCCGACGAGTTAAGTCACGCCGGGCTATGATCAGCAGTTTTGAGCAACAGACAATGTCTATAAAATCATTTCACACGTGAACTTTCCCGAATCGCTCATTGAGAGGCTCCGGCAGGCCCGAAGGATCGTCGCTCTCACCGGCGCCGGCATTTCCGCGGAAAGCGGCCTCGCCACGTTTCGCGACGCCCAGACCGGGCTCTGGAGCAAATACAGGCCTGAAGAAATCGCGACTGCTGAAGCGTTTCAACGCGATCCAAAATTCGTCCAGGATTGGTACGCCCGGCGTCGTCAAAACGCGCTGAAATCCATGCCGAACGCTGGACATCTCGCTTTGGCAAAAATGGAGCAACGCGCCCCTGAGTTTTTGCTGGTCACTCAAAACGTCGACGGCCTTCATCAGCGCGCCGGGAGCAAGCAAATGGTTGAGCTGCACGGAAATATTCATCGCTTTCGCTGTTTCGAAAACGATTGCGCCAGCGAGAACTTCGACGTCGAAAACGGTCGATGTCGCTCATGCGGCGGACATTTGCGACCTGGGGTGGTCTGGTTCGGCGAAATGTTGCCAGTCGACGCGATCCAAACAGCCGTCGAGGCCGCCGAAAGCTCAGAGGTTTTCTTTTCGATTGGGACTTCGAGTTTGGTTTATCCTGCAGCCGATCTCTGGCGTCGCGCGAAAAACAACGGTGCAGTCGTCGTCGAGATCAACAAAGATCCAACACCGCTGACTCCCCTCGCCGATTATTCCTTTCTCGGTAAAGCCGGCGAGATATTGCCGGAATTTGCTCGGCAAATTTGGATTCGCCAAAGTGGCGGAGCTGATTAGCATCGCGCTTCGTGCCGATCGATCCGAAACGAACTGTCGCGGAATTAAAAGAACTGCGTTCGCTTACTGGCGATGAGAACGGCGCGCAGCGCGTCGCCTTCACTCCAACCTGGGCCAAAGCGCGAAAATGGTTGCGATCAAAAGTCGAAGGAACCGGCGCGGAAATTCATAATGACTCCGCCGGCAATTTTTGGGCAACGTTGCCGGGCAGATCGGACAAAGCCCTGTTGATCGGCGGCCACATCGATTCCGTTCCGAATGGTGGTTGGCTCGATGGATGTTTAAACACGCTGGCCGGCGTCGAAATTCTGCGCCGCATCAAAGAGCAATATAAAGGAGAACCACCGGTCACGGTTCGTCTGGTTGACTGGTGTGACGAAGAAGGCGCGCGTTTCGGCAAAAGTTTGTTCGGTTCGTCGGCATGCTCCGGCAAGATCGACATGGACGAAACGCGCGGACTGAAAGACAAAGACGGAATCCGGCTGGTCGACGCGGTGAAGGAACACGGAATCGACTTCGAAAAGGTGAAAGATTCCGGGAAAGAACTGAGAAACGCCGCGGCTTACATCGAATTGCACATCGAACAAGGTCCAGTCCTCCTCGATCTCGATCTCCCGCTCGGGACCGTGCTTGGAACATTTGGAGTCGAACGCCACGCGATCACGTTTCGCGGCCAGGCCGCGCACTCCGGCAGTACTCCGATGAATCGCCGCCGTGACGCATTTCTGGCCGCAGGCAAAATGGGCTCGGCGATTTACGAGATCGCGAAGCGCAGTGGTCAGGGCGTTTGCACAATCGGTTCCTGCACCACAAAACCCGGAATCGTCACCAGCGTGGTCGAAGAATGCCGGATCACACTCGTTCAACGCCATCTCGACGCCAATGCGCTGCAACAAATGTTGGATGAGGCCAAGGCAGCGAGCGAGAAATTCGCAAAGGAAGGGAATGTCGACGTTGCCTGGGAACGGATTTGGAACATTGAGCCGATCCTATTTAATAATGAGTTGATCGGCATGGCCGACGCCGCCATCGCCGAAACCGGCGCCAAACCACACCGTTTGCCCTCCGGCCCGCTGCATGATGCAGCCGAAGTGGCGCGGGCTGGCGTTCCGACCGTGATGATGTTCGTCCAGAGCTTGCACGGAATCAGTCACAACAAGATCGAAGATACGAAAGAAGAGCACCTCGAGCTCGCGGTGACCGCATTCGATAAGTTAGCGGACAAAGCGATCCGCTGGATTGCAGGCAGGGTCGATTGACTCAATCGCCCGCGGGCTGGCTCGGTGAACCGTCCGATCTGGTCCTACTCGTCACTTGTCACTTGTCACTCGTCACTGATAGCATCGCTACCTAAGGAGGCCGTAATGCCAACGCTCGCTACAACCGTTGATGGATTGAAACTGCCGAACCCTTTTGTGATCGGTTCCGGCCCGCCCGGAACAAATCTCAACGTCATCACCCGCGCATTCCGTGAAGGTTGGGGCGCAGTCATCGCGAAAACGATCAGCCTCGACGCATCGAAAGTGATCAATGTCACGCCGCGCTACGCCAAATTGCTCGGGGCCGACGGCAAAGACGTCGTCGGCTGGGAAAACATCGAGCTGATCAGCGATCGCAAATTCGAAATCTGGCTCGATGAATTCAAAAAGTGCAAAGATCAATATCCCGATGGCGTGCTGATCGCTTCGATCATGGAGGAATACAATCGCGACGCCTGGACGGAAATTGTCGAGCGTTGTCAGGACGCGGGCGTTGACGCGTTCGAGTTGAACTTTTCATGTCCGCACGGTTTGCCCGAGCGAAAAATGGGGGCGGCGATGGGAGAGAATCCGGAAATTCTCGGAGAAGTTTCGGAATGGGTCATGGCTGCGGCGAAAAAGCCAGTCTGGGCGAAAATGACGCCGAACGTGACTCATATTGAAGATCCGAGCCGCTCGGCGTTGCGAGCTGGATGTCAGGGCGTGAGCGCGATCAACACCATTCGCAGCGTGATGAGCGTGAATCTCGAAACGCTGCGGCCGGAACCGAGCGTTGAAGGTTATACCACGCCCGGTGGTTATTCGTGCAAAGCGGTCCGCCCAATCGCACTTCGCATGGTCATGGAAATCGCGACCATGATCCGGCGCGAATTTCCCGGACGCAGTTTATCGGCGATCGGCGGAATCGAAACCGGCGGTGACGCCGCGCAATTCATTTTGCTCGGTGGTGACACGACTCAGGTTTGCACCGGCGTGATGAAACATGGATACGACATGGTGAAAAGAATGTGTGACGAGCTGCTCGCGTTCATGGAGAAGCATAAATTCGAAACCATCGCCGATTTCAAAGGCAAGAGCCTCGATTACTTCACCACCCACGCCGAGCTCGTGCGCATGCAAAAAGAGCGCAAAGACAAACAGAAAGCTGCCGCCGAAGAAGCAGCCGCGAAAAAGATGGTCAAAGCTGACAGCGAATGGAGCGGCGATGATTTCGTGAAGCAATCGGACGCATTAGCCAGGGGCTAATGCAGTGACTTGTGATATCTGACGAGTGACAAGAAAAGAAATTCTTATGGCCTCCAGCTCGTCACCCGTCACTGGTCACTCGTCACTCTCCCCGTGTCCCGCATTCATCGACGGCGAATGGCGTGAAATTTCCGGCGTCGAGAAAACGCCGGTCTACAACCCGTCCCGCGGCGAAGTCATCGCCGAAGTCCCCGCTTGCACCAAGGAACATGTCGATCAGGCAGTGGAATCGGCGGCGGCGGCGTTCCCAGCCTGGCGCGATACGCCACCGGTAGAACGCGCGCGCCTGTTCTTTCGTTATCGGCAGCTCGTCGAAGAAAACTTCGACAAGATTTGCCAAAGCGTTTCACGCGAGCACGGCAAAACCCTCGCTGAAGCGCGCGGCAGCGCTTATCGCGGCATCGAGAACATCGAATACGCGTGCAGCGCGCCCACGTTGCTCATGGGCGACACGCTGGAAAATCTTGCCAGGGGCGTCGATTGTGAAACGATGCTCCAGCCGCTCGGCGTTTGTGTCGGCATCACGCCTTTCAATTTTCCCGCGATGGTCCCGATGTGGATGTTTCCGCTCGCGCTCGTTTGTGGAAACACATTCATCCTCAAGCCGAGCGAAAAAGTTCCGCTCACCGCGCTGCTGATCATTGAGCTTCTGGCGAAAGCCGGTTTGCCGAAAGGCGTGCTCAACGTTGTGCCTGGCGGTCGCGAATCGGTCGATGCGTTGCTCACGCATCCGAAAGTAAAAGCGATCTCGTTCGTCGGTTCGTCGCCGGTTGCGAAATACATTTACGAAACCGGCACCCGCCATGGCAAGCGCGTGCAGGCGAATGGCGGCGCAAAGAATTACGTCGTGGTGATGCCCGACGCCGATGTCCAGCGCACCGTCGAAGCCCTTTCTACGGCGGCGTTCGGTTGCGCTGGCGAACGTTGCATGGCCGGATCCACTGCGATTGCGGTCGGAAAAGCCGCCGACCGCGTTTTGCCGACGCTGGTTGAGGCCGCCCGCGCGATCAAAGTCGGTCCGACCGACGTTGCCCAATCGCAGCCTGACATGGGACCAGTGATCACGTCGCAACATCGTGATCACGTTTTCAGTTTGGTCGAAAGCGGCGCGAAAGAAGGCGCGAAAATTATCGCCGACGGTCGCGGCGTGAAGGTTCCGGATGCGCCCAACGGATTTTTCATGGGCGCAACGATTGTCGATCAGGTCCAGGACGGAATGACGATCGCGCGCGAAGAGGTTTTCGGCCCGGTATTGAATGTGATGCGAATGGACGACCTCGACCACGCGATCGAGGCGGCCAACAAATCCGCTTACGGAAACGGCGCCGCGATTTTTACCAACTCCGGAAAAGCCGCGCGCGAATTCAAAAATCGCGTCAAAGCCGGAATGGTTGGAATCAATATCGGCGTGCCCGCGACCATGGCGATGTTTCCGTTCACCGGCTGGGACGAGTCGTTCTACGGCGATCTCCACATTCAGGGGAAAGAAGGTGTGCAGTTTTACACGCAACAGAAGGTCGTTTCCACGCGCTGGTTCGGCGAAGGCGTGGGGGATGTGTGGAAAAAGTGAGACGGACGTGGCCAGGGACCAGTGGCCAGTGACAAGGTGAAGAGCCTTTGATAAAAAGCTCGGATGAATCAATCCACCCAGAGTTACAAAGATCTGATCGTATGGCAGAAGGGCATTGAGCTAGCCAAAGCCATTTATAAAATGACAAGATCGTTTCCCGCGGAGGAAAAGTTCAGCTTGGTTTCGCAAATGCGTCGAGCGGCGATCTCCATTCCATCAAACATCGCTGAAGGTCAGCCCCCCCGCCGAACTACGCCAGAATTCATTCAGTTCGTTACGCACGCCCAAGGTTCTACTGCTGAGCTCGACACTCAGATCATCCTCGCAGTCGAATTAAACTTCTGTCCTAAGAAGAGTGTTTTGCCGATTTACGAGCTCACCGATGAAATTCGGCGAATGCTAAACGCATTGCATCGCAAGTTAGCTGAACGCCTCTAACTGGCCCCTGGTCACTGGTCCCTTGTCACTCTTAATCAAAAATGGCGAAATCGTCACTCCCGACGAGCGCTACGTCGCGGACATCTTTTGCGAAAACGAAACGATCACCCGGATCGAGCGCAACATCGACAAAGTAAAAGCCGACGAAGTTGTCGATGCGACCGGCAAGTATGTTTTTCCCGGCTTCATCGATCCGCACGTACACATTTATTTGCCGTTCATGGGAACGTTCGCAAAGGACACGCACGAAACTGCGAGCCGCGCGGCCCTGGTCGGCGGAACAACCACCTTCATCGAAATGATCTGTCCTGCGCGGAGTGACAATCCGATGGAGGCGTTCGACCTCTGGTTGGGCAAAGCGCAGGGTAAGAGTGCCTGCGATTTCACATTTCACATGGGCGTAACCCGCTACGACGCGGAAGCGGAACATGACTTCAAAGAGATTGTGAAACGCGGACTAAGCAGTTTCAAAATCTTTCTCGCTTACAAAGGCGCGTTCGGAATTACCGACGAAGAGCTTTATGCAGCGCTGACACTCGCCAAAAAGCTCGGCGTCATCGTCACCGCGCATTGCGAGAACGCCGATCTCGTCCTCGAGCTTCAGAAGAAATTGCTGAGCGAAGGTAAAACCGGACCGGAGTTTCATTACTGGAGCCGTCCGCCGGTCGTCGAAGCCGAAGGGGTGCATCATCTGATGACGTTCGCCGAAATGACTGGCGCGCACGTTTACACCGTTCATACCAGTTGCGAAGAAGCGCTCAACGAAGCCGTCCGAGGAAAAGAACGCGGTGTGAACGTGTGGGTCGAAACCTTGATTCAATATCTGTTGCTCGATCGAACAAACGCAGAACCGAATTTCGAAGGCGCGAAAAACGTAATGTCTCCCCCACTCCGCGACAAAAAAAACCAGGAAGTCATGTGGAAAGCGTTGGCGGATGGATCCGTCGCGACATTGGCGACAGATCACGCGCCGTTCGATTTCCAGACCCAGAAACAAATGGGCAAAGACGATTTTACGAAAATCCCGAACGGGATTCCGTCGCTTGAGGACCGGGTGAACCTTTATTTTACTCACGGCGTGAAAGGAAACCGGATCGACATTCAACGGTTCGTCGATAGCGCAAGCACGCAGGCGGCGAAACTTTTTGGATTATTTCCGCGCAAAGGCGCGATCAAAGTCGGCAGCGACGCCGATTTGGTGGTCTACGATCCGACCTACCGCGGCAAAATCTCAGCGAAAACACACCAGATGAATCTCGATTACAACTCGTTTGAAGGATTCGAGATCCAGGGACGGCCCTACATCGTGACCGTTCGCGGCAAAGTCGCGGCCCGCGATGGAAAATTCGTCGGAGAATTCGGCCGCGGCCAATTTTTGAAACGCGAGCCGTCACACTTCTAAATGAAAGTGCTGAGAGCGGTACGACGAACAGCTTATTTATCTGTTGGTCCTAGCAAACTTGACTGCTTTAAGCAGTCAAGTTTGCAGACCGGAACGGAGGGATTGCTTTTGTGAACGCCCTCTCGCTTGCGCCCGACGTCGAAGTCGATATCGAGACCGAGCATAATCATCTTTACAACAAGGACCTCGCGCCGGTCCCGGGCGACCGCCGGAAATGGCGCGTTGGCAGTTTCGCCGCGCTTTGGATTTCGATGTCGGCATGCATCCCGACTTACATGCTCGCATCCTCTTTGATTGGCGGAGGCATGAATTGGTCTCAGGCAATCATCACGATTTTTCTCGGCAACCTGATCGTTGTGATCCCGATGATCTTGAACGCGCACGCCGGCACGCGTTACGGAATCCCCTTCCCGGTTTTTTGTCGCGCTTCGTTCGGCACGCGGGGCGCAAATATTCCCGCGCTGATGCGGGCTTTCGTCGCCTGCGGCTGGTTTGGAATCCAAACCTGGATCGGCGGCAACGCGATTTACAAAATCCTGGGCGTCTTTTGGCCTTCGA